>CAYOGO010000032.1:0-8784 GCA_964403405.1 uncultured Lachnospiraceae bacterium
TTACAAAGATAGGTAATGAAGCCTTTTACGGCACAAGCGGTCTGGAAACAGTTATGTTTGAGGACGCATCGAGGATCAAGTCCATCGGTTACAGCATATTTGAGGATTGTGGTGCGGTGGAGTATCTTGCGGATAAGAACGGATGCGTTGTTATAAACGGTGTGCTTGTTGCATATTGCGGCGGCGAAAACGTTGTATTCAGCAGAAATATACGTTCTGTTGCAGGCAGAGTGTTCTACAAAAGCCTGAATATAAAGAGTGTTGAGATCAACCCGGGCTGTGAATCCATAGGCAGTGAGGCATTTGCCTATGCGGATAATATCCAAGAGATATTTATACCCGATTCCGTAACCGTAATAGCAAAGGACAGCTTTAATAACAGCGTTGACTTTGTTATAAAATGCCACAATAATTCATATGCAACGGATTTTGCACGTAAATACGGCTACACAACTCAAAATGTCGCAAGAGACTTTGAGTATGAGATAAAGAACGGATATATCGAGCTTAAAAGGTATACGGGCAGTGCTGACGAGGTGATCATACCGTCCGTGGTTGAAAAATACGTTGTAAAATACATAGGCGAGAATTGCTTTGCGGGAAGCGGTGTCAAGTCTGTATGGATCCCAGACACCATTACATCAATAGGCAAAAATGCCTTTTACGGATGCAGCAGATTGGAGCTTGTAAGCTTCGCAAGCGGATCGAGCATAGACTACATAGGTGAGTTTGCATTTAAGGGCACTCTGTTTGAAAACATGACGGGTGTTGATGAAAACAATGCCGTGCTTGTAAACGGAGTATTGGTTCGTCACTTCGGCTCAGGCAATGTAACAACATCATCCGATATAAGCGGAATAGCAGGCGGTGCTTTTTACGACAGACAGGATATTACAAGCATTACAATATCTCAGGGCTGTAAGTGGATAGGCACAAATGCATTTGATCAGATGTATTCGCTTGAGTACGTTGTGATACCCGATTCTGTTACATTGATAGAGAAGGGTGCTTTTGCACAGTGTAAGGATGACGTATATATTATTTGCAACAGCGGCTCATATGCTGAGCAGTATGCAAAAACAAACGGTCTGAATTACGAAACAAGATAAACGATATGGGATAATACGGGTAATATCCGTTTATCCCATTTTTTATAAAAGGAGAGCATTATGAAGAAGGCAATACTGTACATTCATGGTAAGGGCGGCAATATATATGAGGCGGAGCATTACACAGAAATATTTGAGGACAGCACAGTTATCGGCTTGGACTATAAGGGCTCAACACCTTGGGAGACAAAGGACGAGCTTTTGTCGGCTTATGACGATATCTCATCTAAATATGACAGTATTTCCGTCATTGCAAACAGCATAGGCGCATATTTTACAATGAACGCATTGCAGAATAAAAAAATAGAAAGAGCATATTTTATATCACCCGTGATCGATATGGAGAATATGATACTGAGCATGATGTACTTGGCAAAAGTAAATGAGGATGAGCTTTTCAGAAAAAAGATAATACATACGAGCATTGGTTTCACACAGCGGAGATCGTGGATAAAGTTACGCCGATGACAAAGTTTCCACTTGAAAATGTGAGTGACATGTGATATAATTTTAAGCAATGAAATAGTAAACAATTCGGGAGTATACTCTGTCTGGAAAGGAATCGGATATATGAATAAAATAAAAGCAGCCATTATTTTTGGCGGACGCTCAAATGAGCACGAGGTATCAATACAGTCTGCAAAATCTGTAATAAGTAATATAAATGCGGATAAATATGATCTGCATTTAATAGGTATCACAAGGCAGGGTGAGTGGAGGCTGTTTGACGGGGATGTGGATAATATAGAGTCATGGATAGAAATGTCAAGACCGATAGTCCTTCCGCCTGATCCTTCCTATAGAGGCTATTTTTTAACGGAAGAACCACAAAAAATATATAAATTGGAGGTTGCTTTCCCCGTAATGCACGGTACGTATGCGGAGGACGGCACTATCCAAAGCGTGCTTGAGCTGGCAGGAATACCGTATGTTGGTCCTGAGGTGCTGTCATCGGCGGTTGCAATGGATAAGGTAGTTGCAAAGCAGGTATGCGGCTTTAACGGCATACCACAGTGCAAATTTTGCTCATGTACGGCATACGAATGGAGCAATAACAAGGACGGCATTATAGCGGAGCTTGAAAACGAGCTTGGCTACCCCATTTTTGTAAAGCCTGCAAACATGGGCTCAAGCGTAGGCATAAGCAAGGCAAAGAACAGGGAGGACCTGATCAATGCGATAGATACCGCATTTGTTTTCGATCGCAAAATAGTTGCGGAGGAGTTTGTTGACGGCAGGGAAATAGAATGTGCCGTAATTGGAAATGATGAATGCATGGCA
Source organism: uncultured Lachnospiraceae bacterium (assembly GCA_964403405.1). Classification (GTDB taxonomy): domain Bacteria; phylum Bacillota; class Clostridia; order HGM11327; family HGM11327; genus SIG351. The sequence goes on from CAYOGO010000032.1 coordinate 2,391, forward strand.
TCCGTGCCGGGTGAGGTCGTATCCGCAAAGGAATTTTATGATTATGAGGCAAAATACGACGACAGCTTTGACTCTGCAACGTTTATTCCCGCAAGGCTTGAGAAAGGCTTGCTTGAGGATGTACGTAAGCTTGCGTTGAAAACGTACAAGGTGCTTAATTGCAGGGGACTTTGCAGAATTGACTTTTTTGTTACAAAATCGGATAATAAGATATTGCTCAATGAGGCAAACACATTACCGGGCTTTACAAAGATATCAATGTACCCTAAGATGATGATAAACATGGGCATTTCATACAGTGAGCTTATAGATAAGCTCTTTGAGCTTGCAGTGGAGAATGCTCAAAGTAAAAATAGAATACATTTTTAATAAAAGAAAGGCAATATGATGGAATATTTTATATCTCAGATACAGGAGCAAGCAAAACAGGCTGTAAAGGAGCTTATTGAGGTCTCTGGAATAAAAAAAGGCGAGATATTTGTTGCAGGCTGTTCAACGAGTGAGGTCATAGGCAGTAAAATAGGTACTGATTCGGCGTATGACGTTGCTGAGGCTTTATTTGAAGCAATTTATCCTGTTATTCAAGAAAATGGGCTGTACCTTGCGGCACAGTGCTGCGAGCACCTTAACCGTGCAATAATAATAGAGCGTGAGGCTGCTGAAAAATTCGGCTATGAGCCCGTGTGCGTTGTTCCTCAGCCAAAGGCAGGCGGATCATTTGCTACGACCTCGTACAGACATTTTTGCGATCCTGTTGCGGTGGAAACGATAAAAGCAAGAGCAGGCATTGATATAGGCGGAACCCTTATAGGTATGCATCTTGCACAGGTGGCTGTGCCTGTAAGACTTTCGCTGAATAAAATAGGCCAGGCAAATATAATTTGTGCGAGAACAAGACCGAAATATATTGGCGGTCCGCGTGCAAAGTATGAATGATATATAACTAACTGTAATAGGAAATGATGAGCATGGAATTTTATACTCAAAACGGAAACAAGCGCCCTGTGCGTTTGTCTGAAAACACAAGAAGATTCGCTGCAGAATCATTGAACAGAAAATACGGTCTGGATACGTTAAAGGTAATGACTGTTGAATTGGATGACGTTGAAGACTTTGATAGGATGTCTTTTATTGAAAAACACGATGCGGCGATAAAACGGATTGCGGAGTCATCAAGAATACGTATTTGCGATGAGGAAAAAATAAGCGGAGCGGCAACCTTGGGGCAGGCTATATTGCATCAAATCCCCGCATCCAGAGGTGGTCGTACTTTTTGTTCAAGTGCAAGTCATCTGACAGTTGATTTTGAAGCCGTGCTGAAAAAAGGCGTCAACGATATAAGACAAAGAGCAGAAATCTCCTATAAAAAATACAAGGGCACAAGCAGAGAAGCGTTTCTTAAGAGCTGTCTTAATTGCCTTGATGCGTTTGAAATATGGCATAAGCGTTATGTTGAGGAGTTGAAGGAGATTCCCCAATATAGTGCAAATTATGAAAATCTATTGCATGTACCGTTTGAGCCTGCAAGAAATTTTTATGAGGCGGTGCAGAGCTTGTGGTTTACGTTTGCATTTATCCGTTTATGCGGAAATTGGCCAGGTATAGGTCGAATTGACTATTTGCTTGGTGATTACCTTAAAAACGATCTTGCAAAGGGTGAAATCACTCTTGATGAAGCAAGGGAGATATTGGCTCATTTTTTTATCAAGGGCTGTGAGTGGATAAACGGGCAGTACATTGGAAGCGGAGATGCACAGCATTATCAGAATATAGTGCTTGCAGGGGTTGACGAGAACGGATATGAGGTCACAAACGAGGTGACCTATCTTGTTTTGGATATTTTGGAGGAGCTTGGTATAAGTGATTTTCCAACCACTGTCAGAATAAATAAAAATACGGATGAACGGCTTTTGCGCAGGATCGCACAAGTGATGCGATACGGCGGAGGCATTTTAGCAGTGTACAACGAGGACACCGTTCTTGAGGCACTTGCAAAAATGGGTTATGAAGAAGCTGAATCACGTAAATTTGCAAATGACGGATGCTGGGAGGTCCAAATTCCCGGGAAAACGCACTTTGGCTATGTTCCGTTTGATTCATTGCAGATATTGCAAAGAAAGACACTTTGTCAATATGACGAAAATGTGGATTTTGCAAGCTTTGATGCATTATACGCTCAGTATATAAAGGATCTGTATGCGGAGGTTGAAAACATATACAGAGACAGAGCCAATGCATATGTAAGAGAAGAAGGATATTCCGTTGAATGGAGGATGAATTCGGGACCTTGCACGATCGTTTCTCTTTTTGAGCAGGACTGCATAGAAAGCGGATTGTCATATATTGACGGAGGAACGACATACACCGTCCGTTCACCTCATATTGGCGGTCTTGCAGATACCGTAAACAGTCTTTATGCAATAAAACGCTTGGTGTATGATGAGAAAAAATGCACATTGCCCGAACTTTTGCGTATTTTGAAGAATAATTGGGAAGGCGAAGAATTTTTACGCCAGTATGTGTTGAATCGTTATGACTATTACGGAAATGATAACGACGATGTAGATGCGATCGCAGTGCGCCTGCTTTCTGATTTTGCAGATATATGTACATCGTTCAACGGTAAATGCAATACAATGTTTCCCGGTGGAGTCAGCACGTTTGGCAGGCAGCTTGACTGGTCAAAAAATCGTTTGGCATCAGCACATGGTCGTAAAATAGGCGAGATTTTGGCTGCAAACTGCTCTCCGACGCCAAATACTGATAAATCCGGTGCAACTGCGATAGTACGTTCTTACTGCAAGGCGGATCTTTCAAAGCTTGCAACGGGAGCGGCGTTGGATATAAAGCTTTTGCCGTCAAATGTTGAAGGCGAAGACGGAATAGAAGCATTGGTGGGCTTGATGAAGGGATTTGTCGAATTGGGCGGATTTTTTATGCAGCCGGATGTTGTGGATGCGTCCGTATTGCGTGAAGCACAGGAGCACCCCGAGGATTACAAGACATTGTCAGTAAGAGTATCGGGCTGGAATGCACGTTTTGTAACATTGAATAAAGAATGGCAGGATATGGTTATACAGCAGAATGAGCATTGATATTTTGAATGTGACAGAAATACAACGCTTTTGTATGCATGATGGCCCCGGAGTACGTACGACTGTCTTTTTGAAGGGCTGTCCGTTGCGTTGTTTATGGTGTCATAATCCCGAGACACAAAAAAATCGAAGCGAGCTTTTGTTTTATTCTGCAAAATGCGTAAAATGTGGGGCTTGTAAGGGTGTGTGCGAAAGAAATGTGCATGAGGTATTTCCGACACGCGATTTGAACAGAAAAAATTGTAATATGTGCGGACTTTGTGTTGATGCATGCCCGACAAGAGCATTGGAGATATGCGGCAAAAGCATGTCTGTTGATGAATTGTTGTCGGAAATCGTAAAGGATAAAGCATTTTACGGTCAAAATGGTGGAGTGACAATATCGGGGGGCGAACCGCTTGCACAGGGCGATGCGACGGTGGAGCTGCTCAGATCATGTAAAAACGCAGGGATATCGACAGCAATTGAAACATGCGGATACGTAAATGAGAATGTCATTTGTGCGGCAATACCGTTTACGGATATTTTTTTGTGGGATATAAAGGATACCGATGCCGAACGACATAAAAAATATACAGGAGTATCAAATGAATTGATTTTGCGGAATCTGTATGCTGCAGATAAGCTGGGTGCAAAAATACGCATGAGGTGTATTCTTGTAAACGGAGTGAATATGGACGAAATGCATTTTAACAGCATAGCGAAAATTGCAGCATCACTGAACAACCTGGAAGCGGTTGAGATTCTGCCGTATCATGCGTACGGAGGAACCAAGTGTGCATTTCTGGGAGAACAAGATAATGGCAACAAGGATTGGATACCGTTGCAGGAGCAAACAGAGCGTGCAAAGGCGGCTTTGACAAGAAACGGTATAAAATGCTTCTGACCTGCATATAGCAGAAAAGCAGACCCTCAGGAAAGGATGATATATCCGATCCTGAGTTTTTTTGTACTCAAAGCTTGTTTGTGTTCCGCATTACAGTCACCCTATCAGCAATAAGGGAGATAAACTCACAGCTTGTGGGCTTTTCGTAATCGGAATATAATTGGATACCGAATATTTCATTCAGGTTTTTTATCTTGCCGCGACACCATGCAATATCTATTGCGTGACGGATACCACGTTCGACCCTGCTCACGGTGGAATTGAATTTCATTGCAACGGATGGGTACAATTCCTTTGTTATTTTACCTGAGATCTTGTTTTGCTCAACCAAGACGCAAATGGCATAGCTGAGATACGCATATCCCTTGAGATTTGCCGGTATACCTATTTCCAGCAGGAGGGTCTTTACGGTATCCTCAATATAGTGTGGCTGTGACTGCTGAGGGCTGAGCCTCGCATTGTCATCGGAAAGACGCTTGCAGCGGAATACATCGTTTATACGCTTTATTAAAACGGATATGTCAACGGGTAGCAGCATAAAATAGGATACACCGAGCTCAAAGGCATATTTTATTATAAAATCGTTGGATACGGGAGATATACATATAATGACGGGCGAATAAGATAAATTATCGTTTATATTTTCAATCAGTGAAAAGCCGTCACTTTCGATCAACAGCAGGTTGATAATGACTACATCGGGTTTTGTTTGCTGTATCATGGAAAAGGCACTCACCCCGTTTGTACAGTGCCCAACAATAATTATGTCGTGATCTGCAGAAGCATGGTCGATCAAGGCGTTTGTTCGTTCAGTGTTACTGTCTGCAATAAATAATTTTATTATACTATCCATAAATGAGCTCCGTTAAAGATATGCAAAATATAAGCGCAAAACAAAAAATAATAATTATTTCAAGTATATGATACCACAATATCTGTAATTTTTCAATAATATTTTTCAAAAAACAGTAGAATATTATGTCGTATTTTGTCGAATATATCACAATAAAAGATAAAATACCGCAATATATGCAAAAACGGGTATATCCTGAGGTGGACGATACCCGTGTTGATAAATATCAATTAATTCAACTACATAAACGTGTGACCGAGACGGATCTGTAAGGAGTGTGAACTTATTCCTCAAGCAGTGCGACTGCACGCCTGGACAGAATAAATCCGTCACCCGGCTTGAGGGTATCCGTGCATTCAAGGTCGTTGTCCTGATCAAGCATGAAAAGCTTGTATGAGTGCTTGCCATTATCGGGTAATGTGACTATGCAGGTCTCGCTTGTGTTTGAAAGCAAAACGGCGGTCTTTTCGCCATTCATTGCCGCAAGAGCGTAAACTCCGTCTGTAATCTGACCGTCCTTGCGCTCACCCTGCAATGAACATTGATCTCCGAGGCGGTACAGAGCGTTAAACGCCTTGAATGAGTAATAAGCCTTGAACGGAGAACGTGTCAACGGGTTAAACATACCGCCGTAAGAGGTGTCCATATATCCGTTATAGTATGAAAGCATATCCACGGGGCTGTTCTGCATTACAATGAACATTGCGGCTATTTTTGAGGAATCCGCTGTTGTACCGCGAAGCTCAATTCCCGGGTTCCATTCGTTCAGTATGCTTTCCGTTGAGGTAAAACCGTGTTTATCCAGCATTTTTCTGACGTACTCCGCAAAAGCGATGTTTGAGTCCCTATCAGCATAGGAATGCCATGAGAAAAAATCCAATGGCGATGTGTGCTGAGGCATGGTTATATATTCTATAAATTTTTCAAAAAACTCAACAAAATAAGCCGTGCGGACTGATACATTGGCGTCTGCAGCCGAGCCCTTGCTGAGAATATCGTAAAAGCCACAGGATGCATATCCGCCTATCCTCAGCGACGGAAAGCATTTTTTCAAGTGATTTGCGGTAACCTCGTAAAGCTGAAAGAATTCTTCCATTGAGCCGTTCCACATTGGATTACGGGATGGATCGGGATTGTTATCGGGCTCGTTCCAGATCTCCCAATACTTTATGCCCAAATGGTAACCATTGCTCCAGCCCTCGTTGTAGTGACGTATTATGTGTTCACAAATAACAGCCCATTTTTGGTTGTCCTTAGGCGGAAATATACGCATCGGTGCCACGGTACTGCTGTAGTTTTCTATTGTGCACCCCAAGCGATAAAACGGCTCCGTGCCTGCATCGACAAGAGATCTCAGTAAATGATCGGTGAACGGGAATCTGTATGATGAGGGATCGTAAGGATCCTTATCAAAGTCGGGAAATATATTGGCAATGTCAACAAAAACTCCGCTGCCGAATATGCCGCCTGTGTCGTGTAGCCTTGAGTATGGTATGCCTGCTTCGGACAGATAGTTAAATTTGCTGAAATCCGCACCACGGAATGGTGCATTATTTATGC
>CAYOGO010000033.1:0-8548 GCA_964403405.1 uncultured Lachnospiraceae bacterium
TTGTTATGCTATAATATACTAAAAGAATAGTATACTACTGTACAAGCGGAGGTTTTACAAATGGCAGATAATAATATCATCGAATTACCAAAGATTATGGTTATAGGCGTCGGCGGTGGCGGCGGAAATGCAGTTAACAGAATGATCGCTTCAGGCATTGAGGGCGTTGAATTTGTTACAGTCAATACGGACAAGCAGGCAACATACCGTTCACTCGCACCCAACAAACCAATTATCGGCGAAAAGCTCACACATGGCTACGGTGCCGGCGGTAACCCTGAGGTTGGTAAGAAATCAGCTGAAGAAAGCGAAGATGAAATTGCAGAAATAGTTAAGGATGCTGATATGGTCTTCATCACAGCAGGTATGGGCGGCGGAACAGGTACAGGTGCTGCTCCTGTTGTTGCGGAGATCGCTAAGGATAACGGTGCACTCGTTGTAGCTATCGTTACAAAGCCTTTTACAATGGAAGGCAAAAAGAGAGCTCAGTATGCACTTGAGGGTATTAATAACCTCAAGGAGGTCGTTGACGCACTCATAGTTGTTCCGAATGACAAGCTTGCCGCACTCGTTGACAAGAACACATCTCTCGTGAACGCTTTTGAAATGGCTGACGACATTCTCCGTCAGGCAACAAAGGGTATTTCCGAAATAATCAACGGCTTTGGTGTTATAAACGTTGACTTTGCGGACGCACGCTCCGTATTCAGCGAAAAAGGCTTTGCTCACATGGGTATAGGTGAAGCTTCAGGTGAAAATGCAGCTCTTGAAGCAGCAAAGAGAGCAGTTGAAAGTCCTCTTCTCGAAACAAAGATCGCCGGTGCAACAGAGCTCCTCGTTAACATAACATCAAGCGAAAGCTTTACCCTCTTTGACTGCATGGAGGCTACAAATTACATAGTAAGCGCAGCAGGTGAGGATGCAAACATGTACTTCGGTCAGGTTATAGATCCTTCTCTCGATGCAGACACAGTTAAGATCACTGTTATTGCAACGGGCTTTGATGATGACAAGCCCACAAAGGTTGATTTTTCAAATTCAACACCTAAAACATCAATACCCTCAGCTCCCAAAACGGCTGCTCCCGTAAGAGGTGCATGGGAAACAGTTGATGTTCAGAGCACAAAGAAAGCAACTGATAATAACGATAAGACATTACCGAGCTTCATGAGAAAATAACAGCTCTGTAATCTATGTAGGATTTTTAACTCTAAGGCAGGCTTTTTGTTCCCTGCCTTAGAGTTTGTTCTATTTATTGCGGACGTGCTCGATCATTCTCTTACCATGGCAGGGCGTCGCCAATTTCTAAATAAGAGGCCTATGCACCATGCACCGGCAAGACCTATGATCGCATATATTATTCTGCTGACTATTGCGGTTTGACCGCCAAATATGGCGGCAACAACATCAAATTGAAATATACCAACCAACAGCCAGTTCAATGCACCTATTATAACAAGTGCGAGACAGGTTTTATCCATATTTATCTCCTTTGACAATGTGGTAGATCCGAACATAACGGCTGTATGAAAGGAATAAAATGAAATTACCAATATCATGCAAGCTTGCCGAAAATGTAAATTTACATGTGATACCGTGTAATATTTTCAAAACAACGAGTATCAATATATTCATTCCGTGCGAGCTTGAATCGGACTTTTACTCCCTGCGTGCCGCTGTACCCTATATTCTCGCAAGGGGTACACAAAAGCACCCCGATCGCAAAAGCATAAACAAATATATGAAGGATCTTTACGGTGCTTCATACTCTTGCGGCGTTAGGAAATACGGCTCCGATCAGATATTGAATTTCAGCATGAGTATCGTAAACGACCGATACGTTAGCTCCTCGGACAGCCTTTTTGACCGTGCCGTCGATTTTCTTCATGAGCTCATTTTTGAGCCGCTGACGGAAAACGGACTGTTCAGACAAGATTATGTTGTGCAGGAAAGCGACAACTTAAAACAACAAATTTTGTCAATTATAAACGACAAAGAAGAATATGCAATGTTCCGCCTCAATCAGGAGATGAACCCAAATATGCCGTATACAAAATGCGTTTACGGTGATATTGACTCCATCAACGACTTTGACGGTGAGGTGCTTTATAACACATACAAACAGTTGATAACACAAAAGCCTGTTGATATATTCGTTGTGGGTGATGTTGAAATGCAGTCTGTTGCGGATCAGCTCAGTAAAAAGCTTGAATTTACCGCAAGATCACCTCGCACATTGCATGAAATAAAAAATATATATCCTCAAAGGACAAAGCAATTCAAGGAAATTGCAAACGTAAAGCAGGGTAAATTGAATATCGGTTACAGAACGAATATTGAGCCTCTTTCAAACGATTTTTTCAAGCTCTGCATGTTTAATGAGGTATTCGGCGGAGGGCTCAATTCAAAGCTGTTTACAAATGTAAGAGAAAAAGCAAGCCTGTGCTATTCCGTATACTCAAGCGTGAACAAATTCACAAAGCAATTATACGTTGCAACGGGAATAGATCCCTCAAACAAGCAACGGGCGTACGATCTTATAAGTGCTCAGCTCGATGCAATGAAAAAGGGGGATATTTCGGATTTTGAGATGGAATCTGCCAAAAAAGAATACAAGACAAGGCTTCGTGCAGTGACTGATTCTGCGGCAGGTGCCGTTAATTTCTATTACGGAAATATGATCGCTGCCGGGAAATTCGTGTCACCCGAAAAGTATAATCAAAACACAGCAAAAGTCACAAGGGACGATATTGTTTGTATTGCAAACAAAATAATGGAAGACTCTGTGTTCTTCCTTACCAATGAGTGAGGTCTGCCATGTTTGAAATAAAAGAGTCAACACTTCTTAACGAAAAAATATATGAGACCGTGCTTTCAAACGGGTTACGCCTCATTGTTATACCCAAGCACGGCTTTGCAAAGCAGCTTGCGATATACGCAACCGATTACGGTTCAAACGATATACAATTCGTTCCAATAGGGGATGATGCTCCCATATGTGTGCCACCCGGCATAGCGCATTTTCTTGAGCATAAAATGTTTGACAATCCCGACGGAAGAAATGTTTTTGAGCTTTTTGCAAAATACGGTGCAAGTCCCAATGCATTTACATCAAATGACATGACTGCTTATTATTTTGTGTCAACAAATAATTTTTATGAAAATCTTCAAATACTTGTTGATTTTGTAAATTCTCCGTATTTTACGCACGAAAGCGTCGAAAGCGAAAAGGGTATCATCGGACAGGAAATAACCATGTACGATGATATGCCGCAATGGATAATTCAAAAAAACATGCTTAAGGCACTGTACAGCGAGCATCCCATAAAAAACGACATTGCAGGTGATGTGGAAAGCATATCGGGGATAACAAATGATATGCTCTATCTTTGCTACAATAATTTTTACAATCCCAAAAACATGGTGCTTGTTACCGTCGGCGACATAGATCCCGAAAAGGTTCGCATTCATGTTGAAAAATGCATACAGAATGATACACGCAAGCTCCCGACAGGCAAGGTTAAAACAATTTCCGTTGATGAGCCTGAAAATACAGCTTGCAATTATATAAAAACAACTGCGGATGTTTCCCGGCCAATGATAATGTACGGATATAAAAATTCCAAAACGGGGCTTGAGGGCAAGGAGCTGCTAAAGCATAAGCTCACGGCAGGTATCGCTCTTGATCTGTTTGCAGGCAGTGAAAGCGATTTCTTCAACGACATGTACGCCAAACAGATGATTGATAATTCATTTGATTACAGGTATACAGCCGAAACGGATTACGCTTACGCTGAATTCTATGCAGAGACGGAGCATTACGATGAATTTGTAGCTGAATTGAAGAAATATATAAGCATTTCAAAGCAGAACGGCTTCTCACAAGAAATATTCGATCTCATAAAAAAGAGCTGTACGGGCGATATTGTAAGGATATTCAACAGTGTAAACAATATTGCAATGCAGACCCTCGATCTTGCATTCGGCAATGTAAATTTATTTGATTATTACGATATTCTCAGCAGTATAACATTGGAAGACGTAACGAAGCTGTTCAATTCCATGTTTGACGAAAAATTCTGTGCAGTATCTGTAATCCTGCCGTCACAGGAATAAAAGGAGATTTTATGAACACATTACTTTCGATAGACAGAGTTGCATTTACGATATTCGGTAAGAATATATATTGGTATTCCCTCATACTTGCAGTCGCTGTGCTCACGGTTTTTATTCTCTGCTGTGTAAGAGGCAAAAAAGCAGGCTACAAAGATGACATTTTTGTTGACCTGTGCTTTATAGTTCTCGGTGCAGGCGTTGTTGGTGCAAGAGCTCTGTACGTTATAGTAAATTGGAGCCATTATGCAAGCAATCCAATTTCGGCGCTGTACATTTGGGAGGGCGGACTTGCCATTTTAGGCGGGTTTATAACGGCTATTCCCTGCTACGTTATTTACTGTATAAAAAAGCGTATCAATTTCTGGGACCTGCTTGACATCATAATGCCTTGCTTTGCTCTTGCTCAGTGTATTGGCAGATGGGGTAATTTTGTCAATCAGGAGCTTTACGGTCCCGTTGTACAAAACGAGGCCCTGCAGTTCTTCCCATTTGCTGTTTTTATTGACAAAACAGGCTGCTGGCATATGGCTACTTTCTTCTATGAATCCATATGGAGCCTCATGACGTTCATCGTACTCTCCGTACTCTATTACAAAAAACACGATACAGGCGATATATTCTTTTTGTACATTGTATTGTACTCGATAATAAGAATAATTTTGGACGCAGTAAAGCTTGACGGTACACTCACAAACCAGATCATATGTGTGATAATGATAGTCGTTGTATCCATGCTGTACCTTGTAAAACGCAAGATACATCGTGACGAAGCCTTTTCACGAAAGATCCATGCAAAAATACCTTCATATCTTTTGACAGACTGGGTTCCGTCTCAACAGAATAAAAAAACGGAGAATAAAGAGAATTCTGCCGATAAAAAAATTTAAGATAGGAATTATATGAGAAATCTGACAATGATGACCGACCTGTACCAGCTTACGATGATGTACGGCTATTACAAAGAAGGCAAAATGCATCAACAGGTCGTATTTGATCTCTTTTTCAGAAAGCCCGACAACATGATGAGCTCTTATGCCATCGCCGCCGGACTTGAGCAGGTCGTGGAATACATCGAAAACCTGCACTTTGATGAGGATGATATAGCGTTTTTGAGAGATCTCCACCTTTTTGATGAGGGATTTTTGGATCTATTGAAAAATTTCCGTTTCACCGGGGATATTTATGCTATACCCGAGGGAACGCCCGTGTTTCCAAAGGAGCCGATACTTCGCGTTAAGGCGGAAATATTCCAGGCTCAGTTCATAGAAACGGCAATTCTCAACATTATTAATCACCAGACGCTCATCGCAACAAAGGCAAGCAGGGTTGTTCATGCCGCAATGGGTGACAGCGTTATGGAATTCGGATTGAGGAGAGCTCAGGGGCCTGATGCGGGAATTTACGGTGCAAGAGCAGCCATAATAGGCGGATGCTCCTCGACCTCAAACGTGCTTACCGCACAAATGTTCGGTACGGTCGCAAGCGGTACACATGCCCACAGCTGGGTAATGAGCTTTGACAGCGAGCTTGAAGCATTCAGAAAATATGCAAAATGCTTTCCAGACAACTGTCTTTTGCTTGTTGACACCTATGATACGCTTAAATCAGGTGTGCCGAACGCGATAACCGTGTTCAATGAGCTTCGCGCCATGGGCAAGGAGCCCGTCGGTATAAGGCTTGACTCAGGCGATCTTGCATATCTTTCTAAACAGGCAAGAAAAATGCTTGATGCGGCAGGTTTCCCGAATGCAAAGATAGTTGCATCAAACGATCTTGATGAAGACACGATATGGCACCTTAAGGCACAGGGAGCTAAAATCGATCTTTGGGGTGTCGGCACGGCACTCATAACAAGCAAGGACTGCCCTGCTCTGGGCGGTGTTTATAAGCTTGCCGCCGAGGAGGTTGACGGTGAGCTTGTGCCCAAAATGAAGATCTCCGAGAATCCGGGAAAAATGACTAATCCGGGATATAAAAAGGTTGTTCGCCTTTACGAAAACAGATCGGGCAAGGCAATAGCCGATCTTATAATGCTAAATGATGAGGAAATAGACAACACTCAGCCCTTGGAAATATTCCATCCGATCGAAACGTGGAAAACAATGACCGTTACAGACTTTACGTATGAGGAATTGTTGAAGCCCGTGTTTGTTGACGGGGAAAAGGTATATGAGGCAATTCCTCTCAGTCAGATAAGCGCTTACTCAAGATGTCAGCTGGATAAATTTTGGGACGAATATACAAGAATAATTCGTCCGAGTGAATATAAGGTTGACCTGTCAAAGAAGCTTTGGGAAACAAAAAATAATTTGCTGAAAAACCACAGAAATTTCTCCGCAAAATAAAAAATTATACAGATTAAATCGAAAGGATCATTTTCAAATGGAAGAAGTAAAAGATAATGTTACCGCTGAAAACGCATCGTCGAATTTTTTGGCGGATATGATAAGAAATGACCTCGAAACAGGCAAGTTTGACGGCAGAGTCGTTACAAGATTTCCACCCGAACCGAACGGATACCTTCACATAGGTCATGCAAAGGCAATATGCGTTGACTTTGGTCTCGCAAAGGAATTCGGCGGCGTGTGCCATCTGCGTTTTGATGACACCAATCCATCAAAGGAGGACGACGAGTACGTTCAGTCCATACAGGAGGACATAAAGTGGCTCGGCTTTGACTGGGGCGATAAAATATACTTTGCATCCGACTATTTCGATCAGATGTACGAGTATGCAGAGCAGCTCATTAAAAAGGGCAAGGCTTACGTTTGTGAGCTTTCCGCCGAGGAATGTCGTCTTACAAGAGGTACGCTCACGGAGCCGGGTAAAAACAGCCCCTACCGTGACAGATCCGTGGAAGAAAACCTCGACCTTTTCCGCCGCATGAAGGCAGGTGAATTTGAAGACGGATCAATGACGCTCCGTGCAAAAATAGATATGGCAAGCCCCAACATGAACATGCGTGACCCCGTTATGTACAGAATACAGCATAAATCACATCATCAGACGGGTGACAAGTGGTGCATATACCCCATGTACGACTGGGCACATGGTCTTGAAGACTCCATTGAGCGTGTAACAAACTCACTTTGCACTCTCGAATTTGAGGATCACAGACCTCTCTACGACTGGTTCCTTGAACAGCTTGAGGTATACCGTCCCAGGCAGACGGAATTTGCACGTCTCAACATAAATAACATAGTTCTCAGCAAAAGAAAGCTCATCCAGCTCGTAAAAGAGAATTATGTCAATAACTGGGACGACCCCAGAATGCCTACGATATGCGGTCTCAGAAGACGCGGCTACACACCCGAATCAATAAGAAATTTTGTTTCCACAGTCGGTATAAGCAAGGTAAACAGCACTGTTGACTATGCTCTGCTTGAGCACTGCTTGCGTGAGGACCTCAACAAGAGAGCATTGAGAGTAATGGCTGTTGTTGATCCCGTTAAGCTCATAGTGGACAATTATCCTGAGGATACTGTTGAATATTTTGACGCCGACAATAATCCCGAGGATGAAAATGCCGGCAAGAGAACGATACCGTTCAGCCGTGAGCTTTACATTGAGCGTGAGGATTTTATGGAGGATCCGCCAAAGGGCTACTTCCGCCTTACTCCGGGAAAGGAAGTTCGTCTCAAGCATGCTTATTATGTAACATGCACAGGCTGTGACAAGGACGAAAACGGCAATATAACTGCTGTTCATTGTACTTACGACCCGAACAGTAAGGGTGGTTGGACAAACGACGGCAGAAAGGTAAAGGGTACCGTTCACTGGGTATCAGCACAGCACGCTGTTGATGCCGAAGTACGTCTTTATGACAGACTCTTTACTGTTGCAAACCCCAATGATGTTGAAGAGGGAAAAACATTCCTTGACTACCTCAACCCCGACTCACTCAAGGTCATAACAAATGCAAAGGTTGAGCCATCATGTGCAAATATGGAGGCATTTACTCATCTGCAGTTCCTCCGATTGGGTTATTTTAACGTAGATCCGGATTCAAGGCCCGACAAGCCCGTATTTAACAAGAGCGTAGGACTTAAGGATTCATTCAAAATAAACAAGTAAACAAATGATCAATACAAAAAGTGATCGGTCCTCGTGCCGATCACTTTATTTTTAATAATTTTGTGCCTTTATCTCAAAAAATGCCTGTGCATGCTCACATACGGGGCAAACAAGCGGTGCTTTTTCCCCAATTACTATATGTCCGCAATTTCTGCACTCCCATATGCTTTCTTCCGCCTTTTCAAACACCTGTTGCATTTCCACATTGTTGAGAAGGGCAATGTATCTTTGCTCATGAGCACGCTCTATCTCGCCTACCATTCTGAATTTTGCAGCAAGACCTGTAAAGCCCTCATCCTCCGCCTCCTTTGCGAACCGGGCATACATTTCGGTCCATTCGTAATTTTCGGACTCATAC
>CAYOGO010000034.1:0-8498 GCA_964403405.1 uncultured Lachnospiraceae bacterium
TTTTTTATAATTTTTTAAGTTACTTCGCAACTTTTACCATGCTGAATCTCAGCACCTTACCTTTACGCATGTATCCTTTTTGGAATACATCTATTATCTGATTGTCCTCCATACCGTCTTCTTTTTCTCCCTGCATAACCGCATTGTGGAAATTGGGATCGAAAGGACAATTTGTATCTATCTCGCACACGTCAAGCTTTTCAAGCATATCAAGCACCTGTCTTTTCAACAGTTCTATGCCCTTATTGAATGCCTCATCGCCAAACTGTGCCGCCGCATCTACCGCACGGTCAACATTGTCTATCACCGGCAGGAACATCTTTACCGCTTCATTTATGCCGTCCTCCATTGCCTCCGATATTGCGTTCTTGTTTCGTCTCTTATAGTTTTCAAAATCAGCCTGTATACGCTGTGCCGCAAGCAACAGCTCATCGGCTCTTGCCTCTGCCGCCTTTATTCTTGCCTCGATCGCTTCCGCTTCCTTATCTGCGGACTCAGTCTCGGTCTCATTCTGCTGCTCGGTATCAATGTTCTTTATTTCTTCCTCGCTCATTCTGTGCCCCTCCTTTTTGTTTTTTTCTTTATTCTTTTTCATTTTCTTTACTTTCACCCAATGCCATGAGATGCTGTGTCAACTCATCGACAACGCTGTCTATAAGCGATACCACCTTAGGATAATTCATTCTTTTCGGACCGATTATTCCGATAGAACCGTATATTTTTTTATTCACGCAATACGTTGCCGTTATAACGCTGAAGCTCTTCATCTCATCAATGGGATTTTCCTCGCCTATGTGGATATTGACTCCGTTTGACATTTCATCGGAATCAACAAGATCGAACATAAGCTGTTTTTTCTTCATCAATGAGAAAAATTCCTTTGCCTTTACAATGTCGTTATACTCGGGAATATCAAGGATATTGTTCAGACCCTCTGTATACACCTTACGCGATGCGGTACCGTCGACCGTCTCGGAAATTGTATCAACAAGGCTGTTAAAAAAAACCTTATCCCTTGCGATACCGTCCTTGACCTGATCAAAAACATCGGTATTTATACCGCTCAGCTGCTTATCTCGGAAATAGTAATTCAGCTTTTCAGACACCTTGTCAAGATAGCTCTCGTCCATATCAAACGGCTTACGAATTATCATGTCCTTCATCATTCCACCATCAGTAACGACTATTAGCAGAACATAATTTTCATCAATGGGTATCAAACGTATGTTTTTTACAACAACATTGTCTATCTTGGGACCTATTGCGATCGCCGTATAATTTGAAATGTCCGAAAGCGTCTTTGCGGTAAGCATCAACAGGTCCTCAAGCTGTGCGGACTTTTTCTCGTACACATCCTTTATGTACGCCGCCTCGTTTGACGTCAATGCATTGACCTGCATAAGCTTATCAACATAAAAGCGATACGCCTTATCCGACGGAACTCTGCCCGATGAGCTATGCAGTTGCTTAAGATAACCCATTTCTTCAAGGTCTGCCATTTCGTTACGGATCGTTGCTGAGCTAAGCTCGTACTTCTTTGCTATCGAACGCGAACCTATCGGCTCTGCAGTAACAATGTAATCGTCGATTATAGTCCTCAGAATAGCAAGCTTTCTGTCACCCAAAAGCATAACATCACCACGCCTTTCCTCATATTCTTTACAGAATACTCCGTTTTTGTTAGCACTCACACCCCTTGAGTGCTAACACTTATATTTTATCACTAATTTCTAAAATGTCAATACCTTTTTTAAACTTTTTTGAAAAAATATCAAGTTTTTTTATATTTTGTCCAATGGGTCACAGTATTATAAAAAAATATCAGCATTTCTGCCTTATATCTATGCCGTTAATGGTGCAGCAGACCTCACCATTGCGGCTGATTCGTCATATAATGAATCAGCACAACGGAAAGGAGTGTAATTTTTGAATTTTGACAGTATAACAATAATCGGACGTGATAACCGCATCCTCGTTGCAAAAAAATTACTTGAGGACAGCGGTATCAACGTTTTTCATATAATTGACAGAAACGATCTGAGCAGATCTCCGCTTTGCAACATAACCGTGTTTCCGATACCGTACAAGGATGCCTCGGGAAGGATAAAGGGCAGTGATATAACACTTCATGATATATCGTCGTTGCTGAGCTGTGAAAGCTGTATAATTTTAGGCAGAGCCGACAGTGAGATAGCATCGCTCTCGGACAGGATAAAATTCAGGTTTTTTGACATCAACACAGATATGCGTTTCAAAAAGCTGAATGCTATACCCACGGCAGAAGCCGCCGTAAGCATAGCAATGCAAAGTACGCCATACACATTGAACGGTCGCAATGCTCTTATTTGCGGTTACGGCTGCATAGCACAGTGCCTCGTTAAAACATTGGTATCACTCGGCTGTAAGGTCACCGTTGCCGCAAGAAAAAGCCCTGACAGGATAGATGCCCGATACAACGGATGCACTACCGTGGATTTCGGCAAACTCAAGGATATTGTGGACTCACAGGATATTATTTTCAACACATGCCCTGCACCCGTACTCACAAAGGAAGTGCTTTCCCAAGTCCAACGTGACTGTATGATAATAGATCTTGCCTCACACCCCGGCGGTTGTGATTTTGAATATGCCAAGAATAATGGTATAAATGCGGCGTTATACCCATCGCTGCCGGATATATATTCTCCAATGACATCCGGAGAGAATTTTTACAGAATTATGATCGATATTATCGATGACCTGAAAAATGAAAGGAGTTAGTCCATGGATCTCAGTACCAAACGAATAGGTTTTGCATTTACGGGATCATTTTGCACTTTGATGAGCGTGTTTGATCAGATGGCAAGGCTCACCGAAATGTGTGACAAGGTGATACCCGTGTTTTCCGATGCGGTCGCAAAATGGGACACAAGATTTGTTAACGCACATGACTTTTATGAAATGGTATACAAAAAGACAGGCACAAGACCGATAACCACGATATGCGAGGCTGAGCCGATAGGTCCCAAAAAGCTGCTTGATGCACTCGTTGTTGCTCCGTGTACGGGTAATTCTCTGGCAAAGCTTGCAAATGGTATAACCGATACCTCCGTATTGATGGCTGTAAAAGCTCATTTAAGAAATTGCCGTCCTGTAATAATTGCGGTATCAAGCAATGACGCACTCGGTGCAAATGCAGAAAATATAGGTAAGCTTACAAGCAGAAAGAATATATATATGGTGCCCATGAGGCAGGATTCACCCAAGGGCAAGCCATGCTCAATAGTTGCCGATTTTGACATGATAATACCCGCTCTCGAAGCAGCATTGGACGGTGAGCAGATCCAGCCCATATATACAAAGTAGATATAAAAACAGACCGCCGGCATTATTATCTGCAAGCGGTCTGCGTATTCAAAACATTATTTTTCTCTTTTTTTCTATGCATGTATCTATTCCATTTATATAGTCGCATGCATCCTTCGGGTTTGCACTTCTTTCTATCGGCAGATCCTCTCCATAGCATCGTTTGCTTATAGAGCCTGCACCTGCCGCCCAACACGTGGAGCTGTTATCCATCATGCGTATATTGTAGCGGCACACACTGTCCTCCCTTGCAAAGCCCACATTTTCAAGTCCGCCAAGCATGTACTTTTGTCTGTACAGATAGTACGATATATACCCGTTACGGTAAAGACTTTCGTATTCCTCGGTAAGCAGCTCATCTATACCGTTTCTGCCCTCAAATATATCCACGCCGTCACGATTCAGCACCGATGCATGTTTTAATGCCAATACATGGATCGTTATGCCATCGGGTTCAAGAGAGATCACTTTATCGATAGTCCTTTTGATATCTTCAATGGACTCTCCGCTCAATCCGACGATAAGATCCATATTTATATTGTCAAATCCGCACCTTCTTGCCATTTCATAGGTATTTATTATATCCTGTGATGTGTGTTGTCTGCCTATACGCATAAGTGTGGCATCATTCATTGTCTGAGGATTTATGCTTATCCTTGTTACCCCGGCAGATCTCATCATCTGCAATTTTGCCATATCTATGGTGTCAGGTCTTCCTGCCTCTATTGTAAGCTCCGATATATTGCGTTTTATTTTAGCATTTGAACAAATATCGCACAATTCCTCAAAATTCTTGTGTGGCAGTGCCGTCGGCGTGCCTCCGCCCACATACATTGCCTCAAAATGTCCGTTTGCGTTGTCCTCTATAAATTCGACCTCTTTTTTCAATGCAGACATATAGCTGTCAAGATGCGGCCGCACCCTATCTATCAGCTCGGATGGAAATGAGCAATAATTACATCTCGTTACGCAAAAGGGTACATGAACATACAGTGACACATCATCATCCTTTGCCTTGAATTTTGACTGTACAGCCGCCGTTTTTACCAAAAGCTGTGCTTTTTCCTCACTTATGTCAAGTTCTGACATAAGACGAGCCTTTGTTTCCTCCAATTCGCTTTTGGCAAGTATCCTGTCGACCACCGTCAACGGTCTCACCCCTGTGAGCATTCCGTATGGCAATCCGTGACCTGCAATCTTCTTCAGCACAGTGTATACGCTTTCCTTCAATGCTCCCTTTATTCTCCGCTTATAAAGTATCTCATCTTCATCATCACGCATTTCGCCCACATATGCCGAGCTGAGTATCTCATCGGAGCCGTGCTTGAGTGATGTTTGCCACTCATTTGATTGCCATGAGCACTTTATGCTGAATTCATATGTATCACATTGCGGTTCCATGGCAACATCCACCTGTGCCCGTGGGAAAAAAGCTCTTATGAGCTCCGATGCCTCATTAGTGAGATTTGAAATTGCCACCTCAAGCCTTATCATAATATTCCTCTATCAGTCTCAACGCCATACGGTTATACTGTTTCTCTGTCTTTAATGTTGTGGATTCGTAATGTCCCGGATAAATGAGCGTATTCTCCGGGAGCTGCATTATTTTTGACAATGACTCCGCAAGCCTTTTTTCATCACCCGTTGGGAAATCGATCCTTCCGTATGTACCTGCAAAAAGAGTATCTCCCGAAAATAACACGCCTCCGCCGTAAAGGCAGATGCTGCCCTTTGTGTGTCCCGGCGTATGCAAGACCTTAAGCTTTTCATTGCCGATCGTCACGTAATCTCCGTCATTGAGGAGAATATCGCCGTTTTCCCTTATGGGATATTCTGCCATAATATTTGTCAGGTTCATGGTGCTGTTTGAATATATATCATTTTCATCAACATAAAGTGCTGTTTTTACACCAAAATGCGCTTTTAATGCATTCACTGCACCTATATGATCGGAATGCGCATGCGTGAGGACTATTTCTTTGATGCTTACTCCAATGTCATCGACAAAATACTTTATTCTACCTGCTTCATCACCGGGATCTATCAAAATTCCGTCCATTGTTTCGGTACAGTAAGCAATATAGCAATTTACACTGTATGCACCCACTATGACCGTTTTTACCTTTAACATAATGTTTATTACATCCTTTTAAGATCAATGTATTTTGTACCTTGAGGCGACAATTTGCCGTTGTCATTCTCCACAAACATCCATGCTCATTTTCGGTTACATAAGCTCCGCTCCGACACCGTTTTCAAGCTCAAATGTGACACGGAGGGATACATTAAATATGCAAAACGATCCATGTCGTCTTAAAACAATATCTACCTTTCGATGATCATCGTCACCGGACCGTCATTTTCTATGCTCACAAGCATATCGGCACCGAATCTTCCCGTTTGAACATTTTTTGTATCCTTTTTCATAAGCTCAACAAAATATTCATACAGCGGTATTGCAACATCCGGCACTGCAGCCTCAACAAAACTCGGTCTTGTTCCCTTTTTGCAATCACCGTACAATGTAAACTGTGATACTACAAGGTATTCCAGATCAAGATCACTTGCAGACAAATTCATCTTGCCGTTTTCGTCCTCAAAGATCCTTAATTTCTTTATTTTATCCGCCATCCACTCGACTTTTTCTCTTGTGTCGTCCGTTTTTATACCCACAAATATCAAAAGTCCCTTATTTATATTACCAACAGCTTCACCATCTATCGAAACCGATGCGGACTTCACTCTTTGAACCACAGTTCTCATATATATTCAGATCATCTCCTGTAAACATCGCTTACGCCCGGCTTACTTGACATTCTGTTCATAAATGCCGTCAGCTGATCCTTGTTTTTTACGTTCACCTTTACATGAAGCAAGCCCTTATCCCTTTCGGGTGTCAATGACACAAGCTCTATATTCATATCCGCTAATGCCAAAACTGTATCAGCCGCTATTTTATTGACATTTGCCGTGTCAAAAGCACATACATCCACTCGTGCCGGGTAAAGTCCGCTGTAGCCCTTTTCCCACTTGACATCAAGCACATGATAGTCCTGCTCCACATAATGCTTGACATTGTTGCAGTCTATTCTGTGAACACTAACGCCCTTGCCCTGCGTAACATAGCCTATAATATCATCTCCGGGGACAGGCATACAGCATGTTGCCATATGCGTAAGCACGTTTTCAACGCCCGGAATTATAACGCCCTTTGTTGAAGCACGTTTTTTGGTCGTATCGGTAATTTCAACATATGCATCCTGACCGATTTCGGGTTTCTTGGCAAGTGCCGCCTTAAACAGCTCTATCAGCCTAAACAGTATCTTATTTGTTGTTATTCCGCCGTAACCGACTGCCGCATACAGATCATCCACAGTTTTATATCCGTGCTTATCCATAACAGTCTGCAACCACTCCTTGCTCATGAGCGCATTGAGGTTATAGCCCTGTCTGATGGCGTTTTTCTCAAGCATATCACGACCACGTGCTATATTGTCGTCACGGTTCGTCTTTTTGAAGTACTGCTTTATTTTTTCTCTTGCCTGTGTGCTCTTTATCACACTGAGCCAATCTCTTGACGGCTTTGCATTCGGCGAGGTCTTTATTCCCACTATATCGCCCGTTTGAAGCACGTAATTCAGCGGCACGAGCTTTCCGTTGACCTGAGCTCCCGTACAGGTATTACCCACCTGCGTATGGATACTGTATGCAAAGTCAATGGGCGTTGAACCGCTCGGTAGGCTCTTTATGTCTCCCTTTGGGGTAAACACAAGCACCTCATCAACAACGAGGTCCTGCTTTACAGCCGCGATAAAATCCTCCGCATCGTGGTCCTCCGTCTGCCATTCCAGCAGCTCACGGAGCTTGACCATGAGAGTTTCAAAGGATGCATCCTTATCATCAGCTTCACCCTCCTTGTACTTCCAATGCGCCGCAACACCGTATTCAGCAACACGGTGCATCTCCTCAGTACGTATCTGTACCTCAAATGTCTCGCCGTTTTCCTCATCTATTACGGTTGTATGCAATGATTGGTAATTATTCGGCTTAGGACAGTTGATATAATCCTTGAATCTGTTAAAGATCGGCTTCCACAGCTCGTGGACCATTGCCATCACTATATAGCAATCCAATTTTGTCTTTACTATAACGCGCAATGCAATAAGATCGTATATCTGATCAAATTCAAGGTTTTTGATATACATTTTGCGGTAAATGCTGTAAAAGCTCTTTGGACGACCCTTTATATCCGCTTGTATACCATTTTCCTTTAATTTTGATGACAGCTTTTCTATGAGGTGCTGTACGTAATCCTCTCGCTCGGCACGTTTTTGAGCAACCTTCTTTGAAATTTCGTTATATGATACGGGATCTATATACTTCAGTGACAGATCCTCAAGCTCCCACTTGATCTTGAACATACCCAGCCTGTGTGCAAGCGGTGCATATATTTCAAGTGTCTCATATGCCTTATTTCGTTGCTTTTCGTTTGTCATGTATTCAAGCGTACGGAGATTGTCAAGTCTGTCTGCAAGCTTTATTACGATAACTCTTACATCCTTTGCTGTCGCAACAAGCATTTTACGCCAATTTTCCGCCTGACGCTCGACCTTACTTGAGTATTCGTATTTGTCGATCTTTGTTACGGCTTCTACCAATATTTCGACATCCTCGCCGAAATCACGCCTCAGCTGATCCTTTGTGTACGGTGTATCCTCAATGGTATCATGCAGCAAGCCTGCTTTTATCGTTGCAACGTCCATGCCAAGCTCTGCAAGCGTGCATGCCACTCTTATGGGGTGAACAATGTACGGTTCACCCGAAAAACGTTTTTGATCCTTATGCAGCTCATTGGCTTTATTGTATGCTGATTCATAATCCCACCATGCATTTTCTCCGTATTGCTTTTTTATAAGACTGATAAGCTCTTTTTTTGCGGTCTCAACAGCGTCCATACATTCACTCCTTTCGCTTGATCGGCATTTTGCCTTTTATAAAGTATTATTCAACGTCATCGTACTCTACAAGGGATTCCACTCTGTATCCCTCAAGAGCCTTTCTTCCGCCCAAAGCGGTCAATTCGCTTATAAATATAAAGCCTGCAACCTCGCCGCCCAATTGTTCCACAAGCTTTGCCGCAGCCTTTGCCGAGC
>CAYOGO010000035.1:0-8266 GCA_964403405.1 uncultured Lachnospiraceae bacterium
CACCAAGACCGTCCACCGAGGATAACATCATATTGAGTATCACAACATCGGGCTTGTGCCTTTTTATCAGAATGCATGCGTTTGTACCGTCGGAGGCTGTTCCGCAAAGCTCAATTACGGAATTATCCGACAAATATTCGGTCAACATTTCAAGACGGCTTTTATCACCGTCGGCAATAAATAATTTTATCCTTTGATTCATAAAGTATTCTCCTTTTGAAAAAAGTATATGCTCAATTATTGAGAAAACAAAAAATATCAATAATTTCAAGTATATTATATCGCATGAAATGATAATTTTCAAGCGGTTTTTATGCGATAAATCTGTCGAAATTGCGTTTCTTTTGTCATATGATGATGTGTAGTTAAAAATCAAATAAAAATAAGTTTTTACACATAATGAAATAAAACGGAAATAATAATTTTTTGCAGGAATAAATCAATTTATGTTGACTTTTTTTACTGTAAATGGTATAATGTACTAAATGACGATCAAGATGGTTGATCAAATATGGATTTACAAAATAATATGTGCTTTTATGTGCAGGTCGGATATTTAGGGTAGATCGTGAGTGTATGGGGGCTTTTTGAGGAGCATCCTTTTACTTATGTTGCATTAAAGAGGATAGACTTGCAATTATTTGTGCTTGCAGCCAAATGCTGTATGCATTGCCGTAATGGCACAGAAATAGGAGGAGATCTTGTCTTTTTTTAAACTAAACAGTATAAAGATACCTCACAATAAGAACACGGCAAGCTGTGTTGCAGAAAGAATGCCGGTTCCTCAGGGTGTCGTTATACCGATGTCAATGCACATAGGTGCACCTGCAGTACCGATGGTCAAGGTCGGAGATACTGTAAAAGTGGGGCAGATGGTAGCTCAGGCTTCGGGTGTTGTTTCGTCGCCCGTTTATGCGAGCGTTTCGGGAAAAGTAAAAAAGATAGAGGACATTGTGCTGTCAGGCGGTAATATTGTACCTGCAGTTGTTATTGAATCCGATGGTGAACAGCAATTATACGAAGGCATAATCCCGCCGAAAACAGACACATTTGACGATTTTATAAAAGCCGTGGCTGACAGCGGAGTTGTGGGACTTGGCGGTGCGGGCTTTCCGTTGCATGTAAAGCTGAATGTCAAGGAAATCTCAAGACTTGAGTACATTATTATAAATTGTGCCGAGTGCGAGGGCTATGTCACGGCAGACACAAGAACGATGCTTGACAAAACGGACGAGCTTTTTGATGGAATATCTATATTGAAAAGCTTTTACAGTGATAAAAAATTCATAATAGGTATAGAAAACAATAAATCCGAATGTATAAAAAAGCTTACACCGTATTGCAAGATAAATAATGTGGAGCTTAAGGTTCTGCCGTCGTCATATCCAATGGGTGGCGAAAAGGTGCTTGTGTATAACACAACGGGACGAGTTATTCCCGAGGGTAAGCTTCCGTTGGATGTGGGTGCGATCGTTATAAATTGTACTACTCTTACGGCGTTGCAATGCTATATCCGAACGGGCGTGCCGCTTGTTGAAAAAACAGTAACGGTTGACGGCTCTGCCGTGGCTGAACCGAAGAATGTTATTGTTCCCATAGGTACGAAAATAAAGGATATGATCGAGTTTTGCGGAGGCTACAAGGCAGAACCCAAAAAGATCATATGCGGTGGTACAATGATGGGTATAACTGTACCGAACGACGAGGTGCCGGTTCTTAAGAATACAAATGCGGTGCTTGCATTTGCGGAGAAGGAGGCAATGCCAACGGAAACGAGTGAGTGCATTAATTGCGGCAGATGTGTTTCCCATTGTCCCATGAGGCTCATGCCGAATATGATAAATCACGCATTTGAGGCAAGAGATACGGAAAAGCTAACAAAGCTCAAGGTGAACCTTTGCATGGAATGCGGCTGTTGCAGTTATATTTGTCCGGCAAAGAGACCTCTTGTGCAAACAAATAAGCTTGCCAAAGCTATGCTGAGAAAACAAACGGCGAAAAAGTAAAGGAGAAGGAGGCAATGCCAACGGAAACGAGTGAGTGCATTAATTGCGGCAGATGTGTTTCCCATTGTCCCATGAGGCTCATGCCGAATATGATAAATCACGCATTTGAGGCAAGAGATACGGAAAAGCTAACAAAGCTCAAGGTGAACCTTTGCATGGAATGCGGCTGTTGCAGTTATATTTGTCCGGCAAAGAGACCTCTTGTGCAAACAAATAAGCTTGCCAAAGCTATGCTGAGAAAACAAACGGCGAAAAAGTAAAGGAGTACATATGAGTCAACTGATAACGGAGGTATCTCCTCATATACATGATAACTCAACGACGCAACGCATAATGCTTGATGTGGTAATAGCGCTTTTACCTGCAACCGTTGCCGGTGTGCTGTTATTTGGAATAAGGGCATTGCTTGTTATTGCGGTGTGCGTGGTGTCGAGTGTTGCTTTTGAATGGTTGTTTGAAAAAATATGTAAAAGAAAAAATACGGTTTCGGATCTTTCTGCGGTCGTGACGGGAATGCTGCTTGCTTTCAATCTTCCGTCAGATATAGAAATATGGCAGGCTGTATTCGGCAGTGCCGTGGCGATAATAGTTGTAAAGCAGCTTTTCGGAGGAATAGGCAAGAATTTTGCCAATCCTGCGATAACGGCGAGGATCGTGATGCTGGTCTCATTTTCGGGTGCAATGTCAAAGTGGGCATTACCTAACGGGGTTGATTCTGTGTCCGGCGCAACGCCCCTTGCAGTACTGTCAGGTGCGTCGGAGGGGGAGCTTCCGCCATTGTGGGACATGCTGATCGGCAGGAGGGGCGGATGCATAGGAGAGACCTGTATAATAGCTCTTTTGGTTGGATTTGTGTACCTTGTGGTAAGAAAAGTGATAACATGGCATACACCGATAACATTTTTGGGCACAGTTGCCCTGTGCATGCTTTTGCTCGGAGAAAATGTGCTGTATCATCTGCTTTCAGGCGGACTTGTTCTGGGTGCGGTGTTCATGGCAACGGATTATGCAACGACCCCGTGTACAAAATGGGGTAGGGTGATATTTGGCATCGGCGCAGGACTTTTTACAGTGCTTATCCGTATGTGGGGAGCATATCCGGAGGGTGTTTCGTTCGCAATACTTCTTATGAATATACTCACACCGTACATTGAAAAGCTCACAATATCCAAGCCGTTCGGAGGTCAAAAAGCATGAAGAATGATAATGTAAAAAGCTTTGTTGTCCTAGTTGTGATATGTGTTATCGTTGCAGGTCTTATGAGTGCCGTCAACGTTATAACAAAGCCTGAAATAGAAAAAATAGAGAATGAAAAGGTACAACGATCACTGAGGGTAGTAATGCCCGATGGGGAGGATTTTGTTAAGGTTGAAAATTATGCTGCCGACCGCTCTATCAGCGAGGTCTATACGGAAAAAAACGGCGGCTATGTATTCAAGATAACCACAACGGGATATTCAAGCGGTATGATCGTGATGTGCGGAATAAATAAAAACGGTAATATTACAGGTGCCGAGTGCATAGCAAGCGGAGAGACCCTTGAGGTCGAAAAAACATACGGCAGCAGATTTACGGGTGTGAATTCGGACGGTATTGAGAATGTTGATACGGTTTCAGGGGCAACGCTTACGACAACGGCGTATAAAAACGCAATTAAAGTGGCACTTGAAGCATTTGATAGCTTGACGGGAGAGTGAGCCGATATGAGTAAAATGCAAAATTTCCTTAAGGGTATAATAAAAGAAAATCCCGTGCTCGTTCTTGTGCTGGGAACCTGTCCCACACTTGCTGTTTCAACAAAAATATCCAATGCGATAGGCATGGGCCTTGCTGCAACCGTGGTATTGCTCTGTTCAAACATGACAATATCCGCATTGAGGAA
Organism: uncultured Lachnospiraceae bacterium; assembly: GCA_964403405.1. Lineage (GTDB taxonomy): Bacteria > Bacillota > Clostridia > HGM11327 > HGM11327 > SIG351. Next base: position 3,889 of record CAYOGO010000035.1, read on the forward strand.
GACTATTCCCGATAAAGTAAGAATACCGAGCTATATAGTGCTCATAGCAGGCTTTGTTACAATTGTTTCAATGCTATTGCAGGCTTATGCAAATTCTCTGTATGAATCCCTTGGCATTTATTTGTCGTTGATAGTTGTAAATTGTATAATTTTGGGTCGTGCGGAAATGTATGCCAATAAAAATACGGTCGTTGATTCCGCAATAGACGCACTTGGCATGGGTCTGGGCTTTACTTTGGCGCTTGCTCTCATGGCGTTGATAAGAGAGGTCATAGGTTCCGGAACATTTTTCGGTTATGATATACCATTTGTAAAGGAGCATAAAATTTCTATTCTGGCAAATGCTCCGGGTGGATTCTTTGTGTTCGGATGTCTCATAGCGCTTGTTAACAAGATATCAAAGGGTAAGGTAATAAAGAAAAAGGATTTTTCCTGTGCAAGCTGTCCATCGGCAAGTGCCTGCGACAGAGTCGGAGCATGCGAAAAGGAGGCACAAAAGGATGCTTAAGAGCTTGACCATAATATTTATGTCATCCGTACTTGTCAATAATTACGTTTTGTCAAAATTCTTGGGAATATGTCCCTTCCTGGGCGTATCAAAGAAGTTGAATCAAGCGGCGAGCATGGGTGTTGCGGTTACACTCGTAATGCTCATTGCAACGCTTGCTACGTGGCCGATACAAAAGCTTATACTTGACAGATTCGGATTGGAATATTTACAGACCGTTGTGTTCATACTTGTTATCGCAACTCTTGTGCAGTTCATTGAGATAGTGCTGAAAAAGTATATACCATCGCTCCACGCTTCGCTTGGCGTATATCTGCCGCTCATAACCACAAATTGTGCAGTATTGGGTGTAACGGTGAATAACATTCAGGACGGATATAATTTTATAGAGTCCATAGTAAGCTCATTGGGCTGCGGACTCGGATTTTTGCTTGCCATGGTGCTTTTTGCAGGGGTAAGGGAGCGTATGGAAAAATGCGATCCGCCGGAGTCATTTAAGGGCCTGCCGATAACTCTTGCTGCCGCTTCGATAGTTTCGCTTGCCTTTTATGGGTTTGCAGGCGTTGTGGACAAGCTTTTTGCGTGATACGAGAGGGTACTTATGCAGGATGTTATAATAGCGATATTGACGGTTGCCCTGATAGGCGTTGTTTGTGCGATTATTCTTGTAATTGCCGCAAAATATATGCATGTTGAGGTTGACGAAACGCAAGTAAAGATAAGAGAAACTCTGCCCGGTGCAAATTGCGGCGCTTGCGGTTATGCAGGCTGTGACGGTTATTCAAAGGCTCTTGCGAGCGGTGAGGAAACCAGAACAAATCTCTGTATTCCGGGTGCTGACAAGGTGTCCAAGGATATAGCGGAAATAACGGGTCTTGTTGCCGGGGATGTTGTTGAGCAGGTTGCAACGGTTTGTTGTATGGGTGATTGCGGAAACGCAAAGAAAAAATCCGTATATCGTGGGATAGAGTCATGCTCAGCGGCAAAAATGCTTTACGGCGGAAACGGGGAATGTACGTATGGCTGTCTCGGATACGGCGATTGTGAGAGGGTATGTCCTTCAGGTGCCATATGTGTGGATAACGGAGTTGCACATGTGAATACAAAGCAATGCACGGGCTGCGGTCTGTGTACAAAGGCTTGTCCGCAGGGCATTATTGCACTCATGGCGGATGTTGACAAGGTGCTCGTTACATGCAGTAGCAAGGAAAAGGGTGCCGTCGTTCGCAATAAGTGCACACATGGCTGTATCGGCTGTAAAAAATGTGAGAAGAATTGTCCTACCGGAGCAATAAAGGTAGAAAATAATATTGCAAGCATAGATTATTCAAAATGTATAAAGTGTGATCTGTGTGCAAAAAATTGCCCTGTAGGCTGCATAATGTTATTCGATTTTTCGGGTGTCCACAGGTATATTGAGAAATAAGAACAATGATGTGTACTGCTTTTGCGTTGCGGTACACATTGTGCTAATGGGGAGATATAATGTCGGTGCGAAGGCTGTGTATAACTAAAAAAATATATACTTGTATTCTGTTTATATTTTTGGCGTCGTGTATTTTTACGGGCTGTATAACCGATGCAAAGTATCAAAGACAGTATATTGGTGTGTTTGACACTGTCGTGCAGATAATAGGCTATGAGGGTGATAGAGGCACATTTGACAAAAATGCGGAGCTGATATTCAATAAGCTTTTTGAGTATCACAGGCTGTTTGACATCTACAATACATACGACGGTATCAATAATATAAAGACTGTGAATGATAACGCGGGCGTTGAGCCTGTCAATGTCAATTCTGCAATAATAGAATTACTTGAACTTTCGATCGAGATGTATGATATTACGGATGGACAACTGAATATTGCGATGGGCAGTGTGCTGGCACTGTGGCATGATGCCAGGCAGAAGGATCAAAACGGAGATGCTATCTGTTTTCCGGGAGAGGATGAATTAAAAAAGGCGTACGAGCACAGCAACATAAACGATATTATCATTAATAAGGAAGAATCAACCGTATATTTGCAGGATGAGCATATGTCGATCGATGTCGGTGCGGTTGCAAAGGGCTTTGCCGTCGAAAAGGTCTGTGATTACGCAAGATCGTTGGGCATGAGCGCGTACCTGCTCAATGTGGGTGGCAATGTGCGCACATTCGGCAAAAAGGCAGATGGCAGTGCGTGGAGCATAGGTGTCGACGATCCGTTTTCGAGCGGCACGAGCTTCAGCGTACGCGTGAGTGATGCCTCGGTCGTCACGAGCGGCGGATATAACCGCTATTTTATGTACAACGGCAAAAAATATCATCATATAATAGATCCGAAAACATTGCAACCATCCGAACACTGTGCTTCCGTCACGGTAGTCTGTGAGGATTCCGGCAGAGCGGACGCACTTTCCACTGCATTTTTTAATATGCAGCCTGATGACGGTGTGGATCTTGCGGAGAATATGGACGGTGTTGAGGTGTGTTATATAACAAATGACGGTAAATTGGTCTGCTCGGACGGATTTTATGCCATTAAGGCGGGTTGATATGAAAAGAAACGATATTATTATAATATCATCGATATTGTTGCTGTCGTTGGCGTGCATTGTGATAATGAGCTTGACGAAGGCTCCGACGACATGTGTTAAAATATATGTTGATAATGAGCTTGTGGCGACATTGCCCATAAATGAGGACAAAGAGTACGATATTTCAGGCGCAAACGGCTCACATAATCTGCTTGTGGTGGAAAACGGCAATGTGTATATGAAGGAAGCGGATTGTCCCGATAAGATATGCATACAAACGGGTATCGTTACGGAGCTGACGCAAACGATAATGTGTCTGCCGAATAGGGTCGTTGTAGTGATAGAGTGATAAATATGGCAAAAAGAACATTCAACACAAAAAGGCTCGTGTACTGTGCAATGATTGTTGCGGCAGGCATGATGCTGTCGTGGATCGAAATGATGATCCCGATCGATGCAGGTATTGCAGGGGTAAAGCTCGGCCTTGCCAATATGGCGGTGCTGATGACTCTATATGTATTCGGTGCAAGGTATGCGTTTGCCGTATCCATGGTAAGGATAGCGTTGTCATCACTGCTTTTTACGGGAGTTCTGCCAATGCTGTACAGCATTGCAGGCGGCATTTTAAGCCTTTGCGGTATGGCTTTACTCAAAAAAAACAATAAGCTCAGCATTGTGGGAGTCAGTGCTTGCGGAGGTGTTTTGCATAATTTCGGTCAGATAATTGTTGCAGTATGCTTTTTTGAAGTCAAAGAAATCATGCTTTATATGCCCTTGCTTGCTGTGTCGGGAGTAGTTACGGGTGTGCTGGTTGGAGCAGTATCGGGAATGGCTGTAAAAAGACTGAAGATAAATAATGTATGAGCTGTGATCATAAGAGTAAAAGGACGTGATCACAGCTTTTGCATTGAGCAAGTGCTTCAATAATGACATCGATATTTATTATTCCGCAGAGCAGGTATCATCAGAAACCTCAGCTGCATTCTTTTACAAATTAGGCTGAAGACGGATCATTTTTTGCAAATTGATAAATTTTATCGATAAATTTGTCAATTATCGGTCTTGATACTTGACAAAATCGAAAAAATAGTGTATTATATACAAGTAGACTTTGTACGGTGGATAACTGTATAAAATCCGCAAAAGAGAAAATAATATTTATATAAATATGTAGGAGGAAAATACATATCATGAGTAAGAAGTATGTATATTTGTTCACGGAAGGTAACGCTTCCATGAGAAACCTTCTCGGCGGTAAGGGTGCTAACCTCGCTGAGATGACCAATTTGGGTCTTCCCGTTCCGCAGGGCTTTACAATAACAACAGAAGCCTGCACACAGTATTATGAGGACG
>CAYOGO010000036.1:0-8215 GCA_964403405.1 uncultured Lachnospiraceae bacterium
ACGGTTGTCAATCGACAATCATCCTCCGCAGCATCAAGCATTGCAATTGCGGAATATCCTATGCATGTTCCTATTTCCAGTATATTTTTAGGTTTCAACATACCGATTTGCCAACGCAAAAATGCCTCAACCTGCACTCTTGTAACAGGAAACCCCCTCTTTAATGCTCCGTCATGCATTTCCTTTAAGAAATCACGACGTTTTGAGGCGGAAAATATATTTCCGCCCTGTGTCATTGTGTCTATATAGCTGTCAATGTAGTCGTAATTGATCCTATTGCTCATTGTTTTTCTGATTTTGAAGCTCCTTGTATCTTTCAGCATAGAGCTTTGAATAATACAAATGCAGCTGATAATCTGAATTGAATGTATGTGTTCCCGTGTCCGGATTGAGTGTAAAGTAGAGGGTTCCCGCCTTTATATCATCCTCGTTTGGTTCAAGAACCGCTTTTATGGATGCAAGTCCGGGGTTACATATGGGACCTATCGGCATACCTCTCTTTTTATACGTATTGTATTCACTTTCATATTGAACGTCACTGTCTGTAAGTCCCCAGAGATCCTTGCTCTCTCCTTTCAATGCATATGCATATATCAGCGTGGAGTCGGACTGCCACAGCATATTTTTGTTTGATCTATTAACAAATACAGCCGCACAGCGTGCAAACTCATCTGTATTTGCACCCTCTCTTTCCACGACCGAAGCAAATGTTATGAGCTCGTCCAGCGTATAACCCAGTTCCTCCGTCTTTAATAACATATCACTCGTAATTTTCTTACCGAAATTATCAAGCATCTTTGTAATAATATCCTTTGGCGTGGAATCAATATAAACAGAATACGTATCCGGGAACAGATAACCCTGAAGAACATATCCGTACTTGACTCTTTCTTCATTTATACCGTCAAGAAACCAATAATCGGGAAAGTTTTCCGGCACACAGTAATCTATAAATTCCTGTGCTGTAAAGCCATCAAGCTCCTTGGTCTCCGTGAGATAGGTTGCTATTCTTGCTATCGTCCAGCCCTCGGGTATCGTTATGTTTATTGCAGGCACTGAGTTTGTGCCTATCAAAAGCTGTTCCATTACCTCGTGCATGGTCATATTATGCCTGAACATGTACTTGCCCGATTGCAATTTATAGGAATTATTGGATACATCCACATAGAGCTTGAATACAAAGGAGCTGCTTATTACGCCCTCCTCCTCCAACAGCTTTGAAATGCCTCTAACACCATAGCCTCGCGGAATTTCAAGAGTAAATTCCTCTTCATTGTCAGGCTCCGGAGGCAAAACGAATTTTGTTGCTATTATCTTTACCGCACCCGTAACAATAACATACATTATCAGCATGGTTGCGGCAACAACAATAAACGGTCTGAAAAAATATTTCCAGAGATCCGTCAGGACCTTCTGATATTTTTTTGCATAGTTGTCCGTTTTCACAGCAAATCCTCCTTATGCCTTTTATACGTATCACCTTTGTTCCACAGTGACCGTCAATTCATTATCCGATATATCGCACTCAAGGTGCATTATTTTGTCACGATTTTTATTTACGGCAGAATACGTGATAGATTCTCCGTTGTTTTTCTGCTCGATGTATGTTTCCCATCCCTTATCAAGAATATGTCGGATGTAATCGCTCGTGTCATTTGCGGTAAAATCGGAAATGATTATGACCGCATATTTGTTACCGTCAAGATAACTCGAAACGATCGATTTTTTCACAACGCCCGTCTGTGCAACAGGAACTCCACGGACAAATTTGTCCGTAGGCCAATTTTCAAGCTTTGCTCCGCATGCCGTCATTATTGACAAGAAAGCAAACACCATAAGCAATGCAAATATTCTTTGTTTTTTCATGCTTTTAACGCTGGACTCTGCCGCTTGCGTCGCCACCCATGAGGGTCTTTACCTCGTCAACGCTTACCTGATTCATATCACCGTGTATCGTATGCTTGAGTGCAGATGCGGCAACCGCAAATTCAAGTGAATCCTGTGCAGACATGCCGCTTATAAGACCGTATATAAGTCCGCCGCCGAATGAATCTCCGCCGCCAACTCTGTCCACTATCCTGAGTGCGTATTTCTTTGAGAACGAATAATCGTTACCGTCATAAAGCATTGCAGACCAATTATTATCGGATGCGGAAATGCTCTCTCTGAGCGTAATGGCAACATACTTAAAGCCAAAGCGTTCTGCAAGCGTCTTTGCAACATACTTGTAGCCTTCTCTGTCAAGCTCGCCCTTTGTGATATCCGTCGCAGGAGCCTTTATGCCGAATACATCATCAGCATCCTCCTCATTTGCAATACAAACATCAACATACTGCATGAGCTCGCCCATGATCCTGCATGCCTTTTCCTTGCTCCAAAGCTTTTTACGGAAATTAAGATCGCAGCTCACCGTAAGGCCCTTTTCCTTTGCCTTTTTGCAGCCCTCAAGCGTAAGCTCAGCCACACTGTCGCTGAGTGCAGGGGTAATACCCGTAAAGTGGAACCATTCCGCACCGTCAAACACATTATCCCAATCAATATCACCCACCTTTGCCGTGGATATCGATGAATATGCTCTATCATAGGTAACCTTTGAGGGGCGTACGGATGCACCCTTCTCACAATAATAAATACCTACTCTCTCGCCGCCTCTTACTATGTACGATGTATCAACACCGTATCTTCTGCATGCGTTGACAGCAGCATCACCGACATTATTCTTAGGCAGCCTTGTAACAAATGCCGCATCAATACCGTAATTTGCAAGCGATACCGCAACATTGCATTCAGCACCACCATATGTTGCTTCAAAAACGTCTGTTTGTACTACTCTCAAATATTCAGGCGGAGCAAGTCTTAACATAACCTCGCCAAAAGTAACAACCTTAGCCATTATTTTCTCCTGTTCAATATAAAAAATGTATCAAATTATTTCTTTGCCATTTCCGCTCTTGCTTCCTTGATCTCCTTTATAAAAGCCTTTGCGGTCTCTGTTATCTTGTCATAATCTCCCGTTTTTGCGCCTGCCGTGAGTGAGCTGCCCGCTGCCATTGTAACAACTCCTGCCTTCACCCATTCCTTTGCATTATCAACGGATACTCCGCCCGTCGGCATAAGCTTTGCATACGGCAACGGTCCAAGTATATCCTTTATTATCTTAGGTCCGTAAAGGTCAGCCGGGAATACCTTGAGCATATCGGCACCTGCCTCCATTGCCATTATAGCCTCCCTTATCGTCATTATGCCGGGGATGCACAAAACTCTGTATCTGTTGCACATACGGAGCACTTCCTCATTAAATGACGGTGAAATTACAAACTGAGCGCCTGCAAGAATAGCTATTCTTGCAGTTTCGGCATCAAGAACCGTTCCCGCGCCGAGGAGGATCTCACCGTTTTTATATTTTGCAGCCAGCTGACGGATAACGTCATCAGCACCGGGCACGGTGAATGTTATCTCTATTCCCGCAACACCGCCTGCAATACATGCCTCTGTTATTTTTATTGCCTGCTCGCTGTCCTTTGCTCTTACTACCGCAACAAGACCACCTTCGCACATTTTATTAAAAACTTGTTCTTTATCCATATTATCATCCTTTCCAGATATAAATATCCTGATATTATATAATTATAATCCCTTTGAGGAAAAATGTCAATGTTAATTTTCAGTCGTATTTCTGCACAAATTACAATTTTACCACTCTGAACGCCGCCGCACGTATCAATCTGTTGTAGACAGCCAATGCAACGCCGTCCTTTTCAGGGCAACGAGCAAACACGGTTTTTGCACCTCTTTTATCCAATTCCCTCAATGCGGAAAAAAGCATATGTGCCTGCTGTGTGGGATCATCCTTACTGCCGTACGTAACACAATCGACAGAAAAAAGTGATTCCTCTCCGTTAAAGCACAGCACAAATACATCATCGGACTTATGCGAATCCACATATTCCGCAAATTTATCAATATCACCGTCAAGTATTGTCACCCTTGCCTCAGGAGCATAATGCTTGTACTTCATTCCGGGTGAACGAGCCTGCTCGCCGTCTGGAAGCTTATCCACTATCGCCGATGAAACTTGGATCTTTTTACCGAGAACATACTCCATTTCTTCCTTTGTGACATATCCAGGTCTTAACAGCACGGGAATATCCTCAAGCACCGATATTACGGTGGATTCAACGCCTCTCAAACATTCTCCGCCGTCTATTATAAGCGGAAGTCTGCCGTTCATATCCGCAAAAACATCCTGTGCGGTCGTGGGACTCGGTTTTCCGCTCAGGTTTGCACTCGGTGCACCTAACGGCAAGCCACTTTTCTCAATTATGGCATGCGCCACGGGATCGCTGGGCATTCTCACACCGACACTGTCAAGCCCTGCACAATTTTCCGCCGAAATAATGTCACCCTTCGGCATTATTATCGTCAAAGGTCCCGGCCAAAACGCATCCGCAAGCTTTAGTGCATCATCATTGACACAGCTTACGACCGATCTCAGCATTTCCATATCACTTATATGCACTATCAACGGATTATCCTGCGGACGACCCTTTGCCTCAAATATTTTCTTTATACATTCTCCGTTGCACGCATTGCCGGCAATACCATACACTGTCTCCGTCGGTATTGCAACGATATCACCATCCTGCAACAGCTTTACTGCAAGATCAATGCTTTTCTCATCCGCTTTTTTTAATAATGTATTCATTTTATTCTTTATAAACTTTCAAGCTCTGTTATTGTCGGACAGATATTGCCGTGTCTGTCCCTTTCTATTACCGCAAACGATCGTTTTGACAGGCCCCTCGGTCTCGTCAGGCTACCCGGATTTACGAACCATATACCATAAAAATTGGTTATATCCGGAACATGCGTATGCCCGTAAAGGCATATATCCGCATCCTTTGACCTTGCGTCCGCAGACAATGCATACAGGTCATTATCAACACGGTAACGATTGCCGTGCACAGCCAATATATTTACTCCGCACACATTCTGCAATATCTCACTCTCACAGTCGGATCCGACATCACAGTTTCCCTTAACACAGTAGAGAGGACATACGAGTTTATCCTCCAGCCTTCTTGCATCGCTCACATTGTCCCCCAAATGGAAAACGCAGTCAGCACTGTCAAATACGGGCTTCATTTTATCAAACCAGGATATATCGCCGTGAGTATCACTTATGACCACTATTTTCACAATTTGTTACCCTCTGCCTCAGCAAGTTTTTGTCTCAGCTGTTTTAATGCATTTCCCCTGTGACTTATGCTGTTTTTGATGTCCGCTCCCAATTCCGCAAATGTTTTATCGTATCCCTCGGGAATAAACACGGGATCGTAGCCGAAGCCGACACGGGTCGATGGTGAAAGGGCAATTTTCCCCTTGCACTTACCCTGTGCGGATATGCTCCTTCCATCCGGAAATACCATCGATATGGCACACACAAATTCTGCATATCTGTCCATTTTGCCTTCCATATTCTTTAACAGGAGGTCGGTTCTGCCTGCATCATCAAGCCCTTCTCCGCCATACCTTGCAGAATAGACCCCAGGTGCATTGTCAAGGCATCTCACCTGCAGACCGGAATCATCTGCAATGCACACAAGACCCGTCGCACTGCAAAATGCATATGCCTTTTTGTATGAATTCTCAGCAAAGGTCTCACCATCCTCAACAACATCAATTCTGAGGTCAATATCCCTCGGACAAATGATATCATAATCGGTATTCGCAAAAATTTCTTTGATCTCCTTAACCTTGTGAGCGTTATTTGTTGCTAAAAGTATCTTCATATTATTTTGTATTGTAAATTATCGATCTGATTATATCCGTGACCTTATGCATGGATTCAACGGATACGTATTCAAACCTCGAATGGAAATTTTCTCCTCCCGTACAGATATTAGGGCAAGGAAGTCCCTCATATGACAGTCTTGCGCCGTCAGTTCCGCCGCGTATCGGAATAACAGTCGGTTCGACTCCGTTTTCAAGCATTGCGGACTTTATATGATCGACTATCTCTATACGCTCCTCTATTTTTTCCTTCATGTTATAATAGGAATCCTTCAACGTGAGCTTGATGCAGTCGGATGAATATTTTGATTCCATTGCATTTTTTGCGTTTACAAAGTCCTGCTTTTTTGCTTCAAACTTTTCTCTGTCGTGATCCCTTATTATATATACGAGCTTTGCATATTCAGTCTCGCCCTCTATTGAAAGCATATGGTGAAAGCCCTCATAGTCCTCGGTCTTTGACGGTATTTCATCCTCAGGAAGCATCGCATTAAACTCGCAAGCCATGAGTGCAGCATTCTTCATTATGCCCTTTGCACTGCCCGGATGTATTGATACACCGTATATCTCTACCACTGCAGATGCCGCATTGAAGTTTTCGTACTCAAGCTCACCCAATGCACCGCCGTCAACAGTGTAAGCATAATCTGCGGCAAACTTTGCGATATCAAACTTATCTGCGCCCCTGCCTATCTCTTCATCGGGTGTAATGCATATTTTGACCGTGCCGTGTGGTCTGTCGCTACTCAATATCTGCTGTGCCGCCGTAACTATCTCGGCAACACCCGCCTTATCATCTGCTCCCAGCAGCGTCTTGCCGTCCGTAACGACCAATTGCTGACCTACATATTTATTGAGTGCAGGATACATTTGGTTTGAAAGCACTATGTTTTCCTTTTCATTCAAAACGATATTGCCGCCCTCATATTTAACAACTCTTGCTTTTATATCCGTATCGCTCGCCTCGCTTGCAGTATCCATATGCGCCACAAAGCCGACTACATTTTTTATATTATCACAGTTTGCAGGCACGGTTGCGTAAACATAGCCGTACTCGTCAACATGAGCATCCTTTATGCCTATATCTTTCATGTCCTCAACGATCCGTTTTGCCAAAAGCAACTGTTTTGCGGTGCTTGGGATAGTTTCTGACTGCTCATTTGACATTGTCGGGTACGAAACATAATCCAAAAATCTATCAAGTATATCCATTGTAATTTCTCCGATTTTTTTATTCATACTATAATTATACACTTTTGGCATAATATTGTCAATAGGGCAATTCCGTTTTGATTCGTATTAAACCGATCAATTTAAGGCTTTTGTTCTCAGAGACCGATCTCAGCGTGGTCGGAAATGAATTTCGAGTGTGCTGTGTGGTAAGGATCGTTATACAAGCACCACCCACCGGTCGTCATGTTTGGTGGGTGGTAACAATATTTTTCGGAATAATATCAACGATTTCGGAATGATATTTTGCAGATTAACAGAATAATGCAAACCGAAACCGCAGTACAATGCAATCGGAAGCTTATACCATATTGTTCGATTTTTGTTATGCTGAATATGCTTACATTTTTGAGCGGTGCATCAAAAGAATGATTGCTTCTGCCTTTCAGTAAATAACAGTTACTCCTTTTTGCACTTGGACTCTCCGTATCTTTCCTTAATATCGCAAACAAAGCCGCATACCTGCTTTCCTTCTATGGATTCAAGGTATTCAAGCACATATTCGTCATTTTTCCTAATAACAAATATTCCCGGGGCATCATCGGCTTCCGGATACAGATCCACAAAAACACGGTCATCCTTTTTGATGGGTGTACCGTCGATATCGCTCTCGGCACAAAATGCAACATAATCTTCGGGATAAATTTTGATAAAATCCGAACATGCAAATGCAATTATGCGGATATCATCCCTGTCCATTGCAGCTTTCATGGTCTCGTAAAGACAGACCTTGTTTCTGAATATCTCATCAAGTCCCGTCTCCGTTGAAAATATACCGTCATAGTTGTAATAATTACTGTATTCCTCTACCTTGTACGAAACAAATTCAGGATCCCAATTTATACTGTTTTTATCAGAACTATCTATCTTTTCAAACAGCTTCTCCGATCCTTTCTCGGGCATTATATACTCAATATCTTTAGCTTTTTCACTCATATGCATGTTCCTTTCATAAATAGAGTGGCTTGCCGAAGCAGGCCTTTGGCTACCGATATTATTATATACAATCCGCCCCAATCTGTCAAGATTTTTGTTTCCAAAAATTGTCATTCATAAATTTTTCATATCAAGCTATAATATTAAGCGTGGAACACAACTGTTCCGCAAATGTGATTTGAAATTAACATTTAACTTAATTTGATTGGAGAAATTTTATTATGGCACAGAAGAATAACAGAATCGTTGTTCCCGA
>CAYOGO010000037.1:0-8170 GCA_964403405.1 uncultured Lachnospiraceae bacterium
TTTTAATGATACGGCGACCACCGAGATCTACACAAGGAGTATCGTCGGCAGCGTAAGATGTGTATAAGAGACAGCGGATATACTAATAAAAATAGTCACTCCGTCAGTTGTAATATCATCCTTTTCAAAGACGTTTGAGCAGGATAAAATGACAAATGCATGGATAGTGCTCGGCGGTGCCGTAATAATGCATATAATTCTGTGTGCGCTTTCTTTTGCACTGTTCAGAAATGAGCAAAAGGACAAGCGTGCGGTATTGCGCTTCGGCACAATATTCGGCAATTTCGGATTTATGGGTCTGCCGGTGCTGCAGAGTCTGTTCGGCAGTGACGGAGTGTTTTACGGTGCAATGTTCCATGCGGCATTCTATTTTTTCTCATGGACATTTGGTGTGTCACTGTTTACAAAGCCCGAAAATACAAAGGAAACATTAAAACAGATATTCAATGCTCCTTTTGTGTCGGTGGTCGTAGGCGTTATAATGTATCTGTCACCGTTCCGTTTACCGGGCTTCTTGCAAAATGTGGTGGATTCGGTTGGTAATATGAATACACCACTGTCGATGATGATAGTCGGATCGATATTTGCCGATGTAAAATTAAAGGAAGTTTTTTCCGAAAAAAAGATATATATTGCGGCGGCGATACGATTGCTCGGAGCTCCGTTGCTTGTAATGGCAATAGTTCTGGGGATAAATGCAACGGGGCTGTTTTCGTTGCACGGAATACCGTATCAGGTGATAATTGCTGAGGAGGCAATGCCGTGTGCGGCATATGCGGCTATATTTGCGACAAAATTCGGGTCGGATGCAAAGCTGGCGTCAAAAATGGTGGCAATAGCAACAGCGTCATCCATAATAACGATACCGCTTGTTGTGTGGTTGATGCAAAATATCGGCATATGACGGCAGGGCTCACATAAAAGCGAAAGTAACAAATACTGCAATTTACAAAAAGGTAAATTTGTTGATTTTGAATAATATAACAAAAAAGGAGAATAAATATGATAGAAGAGTTGAAAAACAAAAAAGCATTCATATGTGATATGGACGGTGTGTTGTACCACGGCAATAAATTGCTTGATGGTGCGTTGGAGTTTGTGGAATGGCTAAAGAGAGAAAATAAAAAATATCTTTTTTTGACTAACAGCAGCGAAAGATCACCTCGTGAATTGAGACAAAAGCTTGAACGTCTCGGTGTTGTTGTTGAGGAGAGCCATTTTTATACAAGTGCAATAGCAACTGCTAAATTTCTGGCATCACAGCATCCCGGATGTACGGTATATACAATAGGTGAGGCAGGTCTCATAAACGCACTTTATGAGCATGGAATAACAATGAATGATGTAAATCCGGATTATGTGGTTGTCGGAGATACGAGGACATACGGATTTGAAAAAATAGAGAAGGCGGTACGACTTGTTTTCAATGGTGCAAAGCTGATCGGAACGAATCCCGACGTAACAAACCCACTTGAGAACGGCGTTGTTCCCGCAACAAAAGCATTGCTGGCACCTATTGAGCTTACAACAAGAAAAAATTCATACTGTGTAGGCAAGCCGAATCCGCTCATGATGCGTCATGCAGTAAAGCTCCTTGGTGAGGAAGTGGAGGAGACTGCAATAATCGGTGACAGAATGGATACGGATATAATTGCGGGCATAGAGTCTGAAATCGATACGATCCTTGTGCTCAGCGGCGTTACGACTGTTTCAGGCATGGAGAAGTTTGCATACAGACCGAAGTACGTGTTTGAAAATGTCGGCAAAATAATAGAATAAAATTTAATTTTTTATTTTTGGTGTTGAAATATACGTTTTTTTGTGTTATAATTAGAATATACATATAATGTAAGATGAGGTCTTGTATCCGTTACAGGCGCTCATTTGCAGTGGATCAATTCCCATGGAACGGAGGTTTTTATTATGACAGAACAGGATATTCAGGATATAAGATACGGTGAGGTAAAAATAGCAAACGATGTTATCGCGGTAATAGCAGGTATGGCTTTGTGCGATATACAGGGCGTTTATATGGACGGCAAGGCACCTGAGGTGTTTATAGATAAGTCAAATGCAAAAAATATTTCCAGAGCCGTAAAAATTGAGGTTCTGGACGGTGATGTTGTCGTAAATATCGTTATTTCGGTTGAGTACGGCAAAATACTCAGCGATGTATGCGTTGATGTTCAGGATAAGATCAAGGCGGCAATTCAGACAATGACCGGTCTTGATGTGTCCAGAGTAGACGTTACGGTTGAAGGACTTGTTTTTAAAAAGGAGAAATAAGAAATGAAAGTAATTGACAGGATACTCTTTGTTATAATAGGTCTGTTCCTTTTGTGTATTTCTGCAGGGTGCGTACTGTTAGCTGTCGACTATGTTTCAGTTTCCGATATAATAGAGTTTATCGGTCAGATAAAAATAGGCGTGCTTGAATGCATATGTCTGTTTGCCGTTGCGGTGATCATGCTCCTCATTGGTCTTAAGATAATCTTTGCAAGACCCAAAAAGGTAAAAATTGCGGCATATACAATAAGCAACAGTGATGACGGAGATATTTCCGTATCGTTAAAGGCGATAGAAAACACAATAATGCTTGCGGTTGCCCATTATGACGATATAAAGGATGTAAAGCTCAGAGTGGCTGTCAGTGACGGCGGTATATCGATAGCTGCAAGGCTGGCAATACCCACGGGCGTTGTGCTGCCCGAGCTGTTGGACAGCTTTAAAGTGTATCTTAAGGATTTTGTGGAATTACATACGGGTGCTCCCGTCGGCAAGATAAGGCTCGTTGCAACAGAGTATAAGCCGATAGACCCCGAGAGTGAAAGAAAACGCATTCTTGCAAAGGAAATTGAGTCTGCACCGAAAAAGAATGCAGATGCTTATTCACGTACACATGCAACTGTTGTGCCGAAGGCTGAGCCTAAGGAAGATGCGGCAGTTGATGTGTTGGCTTCGGTCGATATCGAAGAAAATGAACAGCTTTCGGAAGATAATAACTGAAAGCATATGGAAAGGGCGGCTTTTAAGCTGATAGTAAAAAATGACAAGAAGAGAAGTACGTGAAGTTACTTTTATGATGCTGTTTCAGCTGGAATTCGGTTCCGATATAAGCATTGACGACACATTAGCGCAGTATTACACTATCGATGCGGACAGCACCGATGAGGATGAGAGCACTGTGACCGTTGAGCTTGCAAGATCGGACAGAAAGTACATAGAAAGCATAGTGAACGGCGTAAAAGAAAAAACAGCGGAGCTTGATGCCGTTATAGAAAAGTACTCAAAGGGCTGGTCGATCGAGCGTATCATAAAGGTGGATCTTGCGATATTGAGATACGGCATTTATGAGATGACATACATGGAAAAGCAGACGCCCATTGCGGTAAGCATAAACGAGGCGGTAGAGCTTTCCAAAAAGTATGGAACAGATAAATCCAAGGCGTTTGTAAACGGTGTTTTATCATCGTATTGTAAGGCCTTGAAGGGAGAAAATTAAAGCATGGATGTTATTCTTGGAATTGATACGAGCTGTTATACCACCTCCGTGGCTTTGGCGGATGTTGAAACGGAAGACTGTATCAAGTACGAGCTTAAAATGCTGTTACCGGAAAAGGGTGAAAAAGGGCTGAGACAATCAACAGCCCTTTTCTTGCATATAAAGAACCTCCCCACAGTGCTGAAGGACCTGTTGCAGGACGGTGATTACAATATAAGGGCGGTATGCGTAAGCGAGAAGCCACGCCCTGTTGACGGCTCCTACATGCCTGTTTTTGAAGCAGGAGTGAGCGTGGCGGAGTCCGTTGCATATGCTCTCGGAGTACCTCTGTATAAAACAACGCATCAGGAAAACCATATTATGGCGGCATCTGACGGGAAGCTTTCAGAGCCGTTTTTGGCGTTGCATCTTTCGGGTGGAACAACAGAACTTGTAAAGGCAGAACCGCTTAGCTGCGGATACAATATAGAAATAGTGTCGGCAACAAAGGATATAAGCTTCGGCAAGCTCATTGACAGGTTGGGCGTAAAGATGGGAATTGATTTTCCTGCAGGGAAGCATCTTGATGAGCTTGCACAGCATGGAAATATGACCTTTTTGCCTGCGATCAAGCTATATGATGGCGATGTAAGCCTGTCGGGTGCGGAAAAGCAGTTTGGTGATATGACACAAACGATGTCAAGAGAGAATCTTGCACGTAGCTTGTTTGAGTATTCCGCAAGATTGCTTGAAAAATGGGTGTATGAATGCGTGAGACGTGAAAAAAAATATAATGTTCTTTTTGCCGGCGGAGTATCGTCAAATTCAATAATAAAGCAATATCTGGCTGATTCCGCAAGGCTTAGTGATGTGAGGCTGCACTTTGCATCGGCAGACATATGCAGGGATAATGCCGTCGGAACCGCAAAAATCGGGTGTAGATTTTATAAGGAGAGCAAAAAATGATCGATTCCATGACAGTCTCACAGCTTAACGAATACACGAGAAATTTGCTGGAAAACGATATTCTGTTGCAGATGATAAATGTCAGCGGAGAGATCTCAAATTACAAGAGACATTCATCGGGGCACATATATTTTACGCTGAAGGATGAAAAAGCAAAAATAAATTGCTCGTTTTTTAAGAATTATAATTCCGCACTGAAGTTTGAGCCTCAAAACGGTATGCAGGTGACTGTCAGTGCAACGGCTTCGGTATATCCGAGGGACGGTGCATATCAGCTGCTTGTTTACAGAATGACAAATAACGGTATAGGCGATCTGCATGAAAGCTTTGAGGCGCTAAAGGCAAAGCTTAACGAAGAAGGGCTGTTTGACGGCGACAATAAAAAGCCGATTCCTCAATATCCGAAAAGGATAGCGGTGATTGCATCTCCCACAGGTGCGGCTGTGAGGGATATAATAAGTGTTACGGGCAGACGCGCCGCAAATGTTGAGATAATCGTTGTTCCCGTGCCTGTTCAGGGGGACGGTGCGGCAGGGCAGATAGCAAAGGCGTTGCAATATGCAGACAATGCGCTTGAAACGGATACGATCGTGATTGCAAGGGGTGGAGGATCGATAGAGGAGCTCTGGGCATTCAATGAGGAGGTGCTTGCAAGAGCTGTGTACGCTTGTAAGACCCCCGTTATATCGGGTGTTGGGCACGAAACTGACTTTACAATATGCGATTTTGTGGCGGATATGAGGGCTCCTACGCCGTCGGCTGCGGCTGAGATAGCAGTGAGGAGCACAAGTGAAATAAAGCAGAACATTGAGGACGCTATGTATGCAATTTCACGTGACATGCGGCATAGAACGATAAATGTGAGAAGCAGAATAGACGCTGTAATGTCCGGTGCCGCTATGCAGAGACCTCTGAGAATGGTAAATGACATGCAAAGGGAAAGTGATATTCTGTATGGCGATATTGCAGGCGGCGTGGCGGATATTATCAATACCGCAAGGAGTAGGAGCAAGGGAATACTGTCGCAGATATCGGCAATGAATCCGTATAATGTTTTGTCGCGAGGCTTTGCAGCAGTTTACGGAGAAAATGACGAGCAGATCAGACTTGCGGAGCATATAAGCCGTGGAGACAGGATCAATATAGCGTTTTCGGATGGAAATGCTGTTTGTACGGTTGATGATGTCAAAATTAAGGCTAAGGAGGAGTGATCATTATGGAAATAAACAAGAATATTGAAATTGAGGATGCTATTGCAAGATTGGATGAGATACGTGGCATGATCGAGGATGGTGATGTGACTCTCAACGAGAGTGTTAAGCTTTTGGAGGAGGCGTCGGCGTTGTACGCAATTTGTAACGAAAAGCTGAATGCAATAGAGGACAGAGTAAAAATATTGACAAAAAATGCACAGGGTAAGCTTGAGTCTGCTGTATTTGAGTATGATGAATGAGGAATAATATGAATAATTATCTGTTACAACTTGAGAATGACGCGCGGCTTGTTGAAAAAATGCTTGGCGAATGCGTGGATGAAATGTATAAGAGCGCTCCGAGGCAGATAGTCGAGGCTATGGAGTACAGCCTTATGGCAGGAGGCAAAAGGATACGTCCCGTTATGATGATAGAGAGTGCAAGAGCGTGCGGAGCCTGTGATGACAACGAAATAAAAACATTTGCATGCGCGTTGGAGATGATTCATTCATCATCGTTGATTCATGATGATCTCCCTGCTATGGATGATGATGACCTCAGAAGGGGAAAGCTAACAAATCATAAGGTATTCGGAGAGGCAATGGCGATACTTGCAGGCGACGCACTGCTGAATCATGCAAATGAGATAACGACAGATTATGTTGCACAGCATACAGAGAGCAGGTTTGCAAAAGCCGCAAGAGAAATAACCCGTGCAACGGGCATAAGCGGCATGATAGGCGGTCAAACGATAGATGTGCTTGCGGAAAAAATGGGGCTTGACATTGCAAATGAGGAAATGCTCACAAGGATCCACACAATGAAGACCTGTGCATTGCTCATGTGTGCGGTCGCATCGGGTGCGTACATTGCGGGGAAGGACGAGGAGACTGCCTCAAAATGGAGAGAATACGGATTGAATTTAGGTCTTGCATTCCAGATAACGGATGATGTGCTTGATGTTATCGGCGACGAAAAACTGCTCGGAAAGCCGATAGGCAGTGATGCCGAAAACCAAAAGCCGACATTTGTTACGATAATGGGCATTGATGGTGCAAAGCAAAAAGCACGGGAGTACACATCGAGGGCAAAGCAGATCGCAGGTGAGCTTGAAAATGCGGAGTTTTTTGTGTGGCTTGCCGATCATTTGTGCGAGAGAAATATGTAAAAAATCACTTGACAAAAAACAAATTGCCGTATATAATAATATCGTTGCAGGTACTTTTTTAAGACTTGATGACAAATATTAATTTTTTTATCGCTTTTCTATGCGAAGACGGGTATCCGCTCGTGCGGAATCCGAATGGAGGTAAGTAGAATATGAAGACGAAGAATATGGTCGGTATCGGCCTGTTTACTGCAATCGTGGTAGTGCTGCAGTTTTTGGCTGTGGCTTTGCGTGGCTTTTTGCCGTTTTCCCTTACGTTTGTGCTGTTGCCGATAGTTGTCGGTGCGGCTGTTTACGGGTGGAAGGCAGGAGCATGGCTTGGCTTTGTGTTTGGTGTTGTTGTGCTTGCAAGTGGTGATGCGGCGACATTTTTGGCAGTTGATGTGTGGGGTACCATATTAACGGTATTGCTCAAGGGTACATTATGCGGACTTGCTGCGGGCTTGGTCTATAAGATTTTTGAAAAAGAGAGTTCTTTTTTTGCTGTTATGATGGCGGCGATTGTTTGTCCGATAGTCAATACAGGTGTTTTTCTGTTGGGCTGCCTTGCTTTCTTTATGGACACTGTTAAGGAGTGGGCAGGAGATGAGAATGTCGGCAGATACATGATACTCACCTTGGTCGGTGTAAATTTTGTGGTTGAGTTTGCAGTGGATCTCGTGTTGGCACCGGTCGCAAAGAGACTTATAGAAATCGGGAAAAAATAAAAATGTTGATATAATGCCTTTGCGTTTGCAGAGGCATTATTTAAAAATAACGGATAAGTGAGGTAGAGAATGCTTCTTGTTTTTGATATAGGCAATACACAGATAAAAATGGGTGTATTTAAGGGTGAAGAGATCGTTGTCAGCTGCAGAATGACGACGGGTACAAAAAAGACGAGTGATGAATACGGTATAGCAATGATGACAATGCTCAGAGAAAAGGGCGTAAATGCAAGTGATATATCACGCACAATAGTGTCGTCGGTAGTGCCGAATATAATGTATTCCTTTTGCAATGCAATAAGAAATTATATAGGAAGAGAACCGCTTGTGGTAGCACCGGGCATAAAAACGGGAGTTTCCATAAAAACGGATAACCCAAGGGAAACCGGAGCGGACCTTATTGCGGATGTCGCCGGGGCTATACACTATTACGGCGGAGGCTGTATAGTTGTGGATTTCGGCACAGCTACAAAATATGAGGTCATAACGGAAAAGGGCGAATTTATAGCATGCGTTATTTCTCCCGGTGTGGGGCTTATGTCTGAGGCACTTTCTTCAAAAGCAGCACAGCTGCCCGAAATTACGCTCAAAAAGCCCGATTCAATACTCACATCAAATACAGTGGAATGTATGCAGGCAGGTATAGTTTACGGCT
>CAYOGO010000038.1:0-8071 GCA_964403405.1 uncultured Lachnospiraceae bacterium
GGATATTGGGGAGGCTTTGATCCGAATGGCGAGGCGGCATATCAGCACAAGGACCACATTTTTGCCGCTCACACAAAGTACGGTGAGCTCATGTTCTACCCGGATCTGACGTCATCATTTGCAGTGCTTGATGATTTCTGTTCAAGAATAAAATCATGGGGCGGAGAGTTTGTAAAAATAGACAATCAGGGCATTCACGATCGTTTTAAGAATGTTGCACCCGTCGGCAGAACTGCAAGGGACGTACAGACGGCAATAGACAGCACAACGGGCTCAAACTTTGATTCCGCTCTTATAAATTGCATGTGTATGGCATCGGAGTGTATGTTTAACAGACGTAACAGTGCCATTACACGTTGCTCGGATGATTTCCAGCCCGAAAGTCGTGAATGGTTTTATCACAATGTAACGCAGTGCTCATTTAACGGACTGCTTCAGGGTCAGTATTATGTAAATGACTGGGATATGTGGTGGTCTGATGATGAGCAGGCTGTAAAAAACAGTCTTTGCCGTGCAATAAGCGGCGGTCCTGTTTATGTGAGTGACAAAACGGGAAGGTCACGCCCTGAGATCTTCAAGAGGATCGTATTCAGTGACGGCAGATTGCCGCGCTGCGATATAAGCTGTATACCGACAGTGGATTGTCTCTTTGAGGACCCGAAGGACAGCAAAAAGCCGTTTAAGATATTCAACACTGCAGGAGATGCGGGACTTGTGGGAATATATAATATTGATGAGCATAATGATGCTGTCAACGGATATGTATCTGCAAGGGATGCAAATCTTCCGGATGGTAAGTATGTTTATTACGAATATTTCACGCAGAAATGCGGCATAGTATCATCTAATGACAAGATAGATGTTAAGTTGAAGAATAATGACGAGATGCGTTTGTACACATTTGTGCCGTATCATGACAGCGGAATAACCATCATGGGAAGAAGCGATCTGTTTGTGGGAATAAAGGCTGTTCTCTCAAGAAGAAAGAATACTGTTGAGCTTTATGAGGGCGGCAAGATAGGCTTTATAAGTGAAAGCCCTATACTTGTTTATGACGAAAATGGTAACGAATTGAATGTTTCTCAAAATGGAATATTTTCATGGGTGGAATGTCCTCTTGAAAATAAATATCTTGAGTTTGAGTATAAGGATCGATAAGGATCACGGGCTTGTGTGCAACGGCGAATGCCTTGCGTGCAGGCTCTTTTTTGTGAGAGCAGAGCAAAATGATCGCTTGAATTTATTGACATATCTTGATACGAACGTATTGCATTTATACATAATAATTCCTGTAAAAGCGAAAAAAACGCATGCAAAAATTTTGATTTTGTGGTATAATGTAAGCAGACAAAATGTAAACGTTTTGCGGACTCACCGTCTGCTGTATCGCAAATACAACATGATGGTCAGAAGCAGGTGCTTTATTAAAAACAGGAGAGTGAATTTTTTGTATAAGGTTGGTCAGTTGGTAGTGTACGGAAACAAGGGTGTATACAAGATCGAGGATATAGGGTATCCCGAAATAGAATGGTTAAAATCGGAGAGAGAGTATTATACACTTGAGCCGATCTTTAAGGGTGAAAAGATATTTATACCCGTAGATACGGATATTTTTATGCGTCCTGTGATGTCGAGGGATGACGCACTCAATTTTATAAGGAAAATTCCGCAGATAGACTCAATGGATAATGAAAACTTCAAAAATCCGAGGTCAACGGAATCCTATTATCAGACAAGCCTTGAATCCCATGATTTGACAAAGGTCGTATCTGTAATAAAGCACATACATTCAAAGCGCGTATCTGCAAGGAGCAAGGGCAGACGAATTGCCCAGATAGATGAAAAATATATGAAGCGTGCGGAAAACATACTGAATGAGGAGATTGCGGTTATTTTTGAGGTACAGCCAGACAATGTTCCCGAGTTGATAGGCGAAATACTCAATGAGGCTTGATACTGTGTACTTGCTTTTATATTACAGATATGAAATGCGGCATTGCAGATAATTATTAACCGATGTACAATGCTGCACGATCTATTTTGAAGAATTCCTATGACAAATATTGATAAAGGTAAAACAAATGTATTGAAGGAACGATATTTGATAGATGATGCTCGCGAAGCAATGACTTGTGAGGAGTATTCCTTTGCTCAGCTATGCTGTAAATTGGCGATAGATATTAACGACAGCTCATTTAATGCGCATTTTTTGAACGGATGTGCCCTGTATTTCAGCGGTGATCTTGAAAATGCACGTAAGGAGTTTACGGAGACGATCCGATTAAATCCGAAGTCACAGCATGCAAAGATAAATAAGAGCGTTATAGAGTCACAGTCGGGTTATCATTCAGCGGTCGATGATATCGAGAATATGCATCCAGATTATGTGAATTGTGTGAAAATATTTGAGTTGAAGGCAATATTTTTTGCAAAAAACGGAGATTATGAAATGGCGGATGCATACTTTGAAAAAACAAAGCTTCTGTGTGATTCCCCGTCAGCATACACAAACCACGGTACGGCATTGCTGGAAAAGTATCTGTCAAAGAACGGCGATGTTGATGATCTTTACAGGGCGATAGAGCAATTTGATCATGCAATAGAAAATTCCGAATTTGACAAATATGCATATTATAACCGCTGCAGAGCATATATTTTTACATGCCAATATAAAAAAGCAATGGCAGATGCAGCAAGATTGGTTCAATACGACAAAAAAGATCCGGGTTTTGTTTTCATTCTTGCAAAAACTCAGATGCTTTGCGGTAAATACGATAAGGCAATAGAGAATGCGTTTTATGCTCATTGGTACGGGTCGCTGTTTGATAAGGATGTTGCCGATGAAGCATTGGAATTATGTGATGAGATAATAACGGCAAAAAATATAAATTTATACGGCTGATGGCCCTGTCACAATAATGTGGTAGGGCATTGGTCTGTTTTGCTTGACAAATTCAGTGTTATGTTGTATAATTAATATTGGATAAATACGAGAAACAGAGGTATTGACAAATGGAAGAAGAACAAAAGGTATATCTCACGACCGAAGCACTTGAAGCATTGAAGAAACAGCTCAATGATCTTAAGGGCGAGGGAAGAAGAGATGTTGCGGAAAAGATAAAGATAGCAAGAAGCTTTGGTGACCTCAGCGAGAATGCCGAATACGATGAGGCAAAAAAGGAGCAGGCTTTTATAGAGGGTGAGATCATCCGTATTGAAAAGCTCATTAAAGAAGCGGAGGTAATAGATGAGTCAACTCTTTCAAACGATGTTGTTAACATAGGCTCATTTGTAAGAGTGTACGATTATGATATGGATGAGGAGGATGAGTACCAGCTCGTTGGCTCTACCGACGTAGATCCGGACAATAATAAGGTCTCATATGAGTCACCGATAGGTGCAGCTCTTTTGCATAAGGCTGAGGGTGACTCTGTTACGGTTGAGATTCCGGACGGTACTATCGAAATGAAGATTCTCAAGATATACAGATAAGCGAGAAAGGATACGATTTATAAATGGCAGATAACATAACACAGGAAAATGTTGTTGACCTCAGTGACGAAATGCGTGTAAGACGCGAGAAGCTTGCAAAATTGGTTGAAAACGGGAAAAACCCGTTTGAAATAACAAAGTTTGACGTTAAGCAGACAGCTAAGGAAATAATAGATGCATACGAGACCTTTGAAGCAAAGGAGGTCTGTGTTGCAGGCAGAATTATAGGCAAGCGAGTTATGGGCAAGGCAAGCTTTGTTCATATTATGGACAGTACCGCAAAGATACAGCTCTATGTGCAGGTAAATTCATTGGGTGATGAGGCTTATGCTCAGTTCAAGACATTTGATATAGGTGATATCGTTGGTGTTGAGGGTGAGGTATTCAAAACACGTACGGAAGAAATATCCGTAAAAGCGCATTCGGTAACTCTCCTTTCAAAATCACTTCGTCCGTTGCCTGAAAAATGGCACGGTCTCAAGGATACAGATATGCGTTACCGTCAGAGGTATGTTGACCTCATAGTTAACCCCGAGGTTAAGGATACATTCGTAAAACGAAGTCTCATTCTTAAGGAAATAAGAAATTACCTGGACAATAAGGGTTTTATAGAGGTCGATACTCCTATTTTGACGCCCTTTGAGATAGGTGCGTCTGCTCGTCCGTTCGTTACACATCACAATACGCTTGATATGGATATGTACCTCAGAATAGAAACCGAACTGTACCTCAAGCGTCTCATCGTCGGCGGATTTGATAAGGTGTACGAGGTAGGCAGAATATTCCGTAACGAGGGTATGGATACGAAGCATAATCCTGAATTTACGACTATCGAGCTGTATCAGGCTTATACGGATTATAAGGGCATGATGGATCTTGTTGTTGAGTTGTACACAATGCTTGCCGAAAAAATATGCGGTTCAAAAAAAATAATGTACCAGGGCAACGAGATAGATATGTCACATTGGGAAAAGCTTACAATGGCAGAGGCTGTTAGAAAGTATTCCGGTGCTGATTATTATGCTTGGAGCAGTGATGAGGAAGCAAGAAACGTTGCAAAGGCACTTCACGTTGATGTCCCGGAAAACGCAACAAAGGGTACTGTGCTTGTTGAGCTGTTTGATGCATATGTTGAGGATAAGCTTATTCAACCGACTATTATTTATGATTATCCGGTTGAAAACAGCCCTCTTGCAAAGAAAAAGCCGGATGAGCCTGCATTCACCGAGAGATTTGAGTATTTCATCAACTGCACGGAATTTGGTAATGCTTTCAGCGAGCTGAACGATCCTATCGATCAGAAGGAACGTTTTGAAAAGCAGGTTGCAGCAAAGCGTGCCGAGGATCCCAATACTACCGCACAGGTGGACGAGGATTATGTCACAGCGCTTGAGTACGGTCTTGCACCGACGGGTGGTCTTGGATTTGGCATTGACAGATTGGTTATGCTTTTGACTGACTCTGCAGCCATTCGTGATGTTCTTTTGTTCCCAACGATGAAGCCTGTGGATTGATACTAATGTAAATAGGACGGATACCATATAGGTGTCCGTTCTTGTTTATTATATACATTTTTTGTAAATAATAGAGGCTATTTTAGGATAATGCCATTGTGCGAGCGTATACGATGACATAGTGTGATTAATGAATATGTACAAAAGGGTAACAAAAAAGGGCTGCATAAGCAGCCCTTTGATTTTTTATTCGGTAACAGTATCTGACGGTGAAGTTGTCGGAGTAGCTGTGGGTGTAGGATCAACCTTTTTGTAGAATGTAACAGTACCACTTGCCTTAGTGATACGTGTGATCGCAGAGATCTTAACACCGGCGTAAGCAGGCTTGAGACTCGTATAATAAACGAGACCATCAAAGAATGTATGCTTTGCAACATCCGGATCGGGATCGATCATAAAGCTTGCTGAACCGGAACCGTTCTCATCCAATTCGATCTCCAATTCAACAGGATCACTGACATATGACTTTTTCCTGAATAAGGAAGTATATGTCTCATATGACAATGTAACCTCAACTGTTATTTTTGCATCCTTATATGTTGCAGGGAATACATAGGGGTTTTCAACCATAATGGAAGCACCTATTCTTTCGCAACCGTATGCTTCAGCACGGGATATGTATTTTACGCCTTCTCCGAGACCGAGGGAAGCGACTCTGAGGTATTTTGATACGGGGTATTCGCCCCTTTGCTTTTTATTGGTCTCATCAAAGACCTGAAGTTCATATGTACCGGGAGCTGTGATCTTGAGGTATTCTTCAGTACCGCAAGCGGTCAATGAGAACAACGCAACTATCACTAAGATTACTGCCAAAAATTTTTTCATAATAATCCTCACAGAATTCTTTGCATCCGAAAAAAGAACGGATACAATAATTAATTATCTATATTATAACGAAAAAAGTCTATATTGTCAAGCACAAAAATATGAATTTTTTTATTTTTTAAATAAAATTCACATTATGGCATGACAAACATACGTTTTTTCAAATCTATTTGGTCGAACGTGTATACAACGAAATGTTTACATCACCGAGGAGCCCCGCAGGTTCAAAGAGTATGTATTTTGAACGCATATCTCTCAGCTCGTATCCGTAATGCGTTGTTACCTCAACGGAGAGACTGTTTTCACCGTTCTTCACTGCATCCGTTATATCAAATCTGTATGGAGGCGCGATTCGATCTCCGCACTTTATGCCGTTAACATAAACGGCGGCACATTCACCCACCTTACCGAGATCGATCTCGTATTTATCGGCTGTGTCTGAAACCGTGAATGTTTTTTCGTACAGATAGTGTCCAGAGAACCTCGGAAGCTCGTCCTTGCCTGCCATATTCACAAGCTTTGAAATATTCTTGTGAAATTTATATTCCTCATCCTTTTCAAGGCGTGTGGATACCTTGTAGCTTTCGTCAAGCTTTTGTTTTGAAATAAGACTGTATGCCGTATATTCCGGAATATCATCCGGAAGCTCACCGAATATATACATTATGGAATTGTACGGCTCAATGCTGAGCTTGAGCTTGCCATCGGCGGAATGAGCTCTGTATGCGGTATTGGCGAGCACATCGTATACGGCAAATTCACCGCCGTTGAAGTCCTTTATTTCGATCTCATCCTCAATACGCTTATGAATACCCTCATTTGTGAAGAAATAAATGTCGGTATTCTCGTGTCTGTAATGGAAATAGCGCAGATCACGGTCCTCATTGCGTGTTTTTATATCCCACATACGCTTGCAACGCATAAAATCGATTATTTCGTCCATGTTAAGTACAAACATGCGGTTCTTTTCTGTATGAATGTAGGGCGCAATGTCCGCATCAGGCATATCGGAGGCTGCCTTCGGAAAACCGCCAACAAATATTACCGGGACACCTGCTTCCGCAATCCTTGCTGCAGCCTTTATTGAATTCATAGGCAGATACTCGCTGTACGGATATATCATGCAGGGATATTCCTCACCGTTGATTACCATTTTGTGGTGACTTACGGTGCATTTTTCTATGTAGTCGGTAGGTACTATATCATAGTCCAAATGATTTTCCGTGAGCATCCTTGCAAGCTTATCACACGGAGTAAAGCTTTTGCTTGACCATTCAGCCTCAGCATGGTAATGTACAGCTGCACAAGGGATATGTATTCCGCCGTTGAGCACGTGGCAAACCCTGTTCATGTATTCCATGAGTATGCGGAATTGCTTGTATTCGGGATGTGTACCGTGGCAATAAAAATGCGGAGGACAGTCCTGATCAGGAAATTTCGGCGAGAATGCGTGAGGCACAAAGTGATTTACGCCTCTGACGAGCATCATATCCGTCATCCATTTCATCATGCGGAGTCCTTCGACCCAACCGTATGCACCGAATATCTCACACATGGATCGGCCTTTTTTGAGAGGTTGTATATGCGAGTGCGACGGTGCAAGCTTCGGCAGCGTAAAATGGAAGAAATCCGGATCAGATATATCGTAGCTGCACGGAACTGCTGTTATATGATCTGTCATGCCGGGAATTGTCTGCCCAAGAACGGTGTCGATACCGCCCATATCCTGACCGTCAAGTGCTCTGAAGTAATGTCCGTCACCGGCGGAGGTCTTTGCATGCTGGTCAAGGTCCTCAATAACGTGACCTATGTACATAACGCCGTGCTCACGACACCAGTTGCCGACCTTCCAACAGAAATTCTCACTGTAACGTCTTGAAAGCATGTCCATGTACTCAAAACGTACCTTTGCGGTAACATCGCCCATATCAAACCAAAGAGCGGGGAGATACTGAATGAATTTACCGTCAAATTTTGCGTCAAGCATGCCTATAAATTCATCCCTCCATGGAAAATGACAATATTTGATACCGAAATCCGCAATGTAGCCGAGATTGGTAGCATTTGCAAACAATGGCTCATCTGAAAAGAATCCGACAAATGTGTTACCGAAATATTCGGAAAAATGCTTATAATGCTCCTCGTATACGGACTTTATAAACAGATCAGTTGCCTCATCTGAGAACATGTCAGCGTATTTGTATCCCCACTGACCCATACCTGTACGGGTCTTGTAGAGG
>CAYOGO010000039.1:0-7990 GCA_964403405.1 uncultured Lachnospiraceae bacterium
CTTTTCAGGTACTGTCCCGTATAGCTTTGGCTGCATTTTGCAACCTCCTCAGGTGTTCCGCACGCTACTAGCATTCCGCCCTTTTCTCCACCCTCAGGTCCAAGATCAATGATATAGTCCGCCGATTTTATAACATCCAGATTATGCTCTATTACCACCATTGTATTGCCCGTGTCAACAAGCCTTTGCAATATATCTATAAGCTTGTGAACATCTGCAGTATGAAGTCCCGTTGTGGGCTCATCAAGTATATATATAGTTCGTCCCGTGGAGCGGCGTGACAGCTCGGTCGCAAGCTTAACTCTTTGTGCCTCACCTCCCGAAAGCGTGGTTGAAGGCTGACCCAGCTTTATATATCCAAGACCTACATCCCTCAGAGTAATAAGCTTGCGGTACAATGCAGGAAGATTTTCAAAGAATTCTAGTGCTTCATCCACAGTGAGGTCAAGCACCTCGGAAATATTTTTCCCCTTATATTTGACCTCAAGAGTCTCCCTGTTGTAGCGTTTTCCTCCGCAGACATCGCACGTAACGTACACATCCGACAAAAACTGCATTTCTATTTTCTGTATCCCGTCACCCTGGCATGCCTCACATCTTCCGCCTGCAACATTAAAGCTGAATCTGCTCTTTTTGTAGCCTCTCACCTGAGCGTCCCTTGTCATTGCAAAGATCTCTCTTATCAGGTCAAACAATCCCGTATATGTTGCCGGATTGGAACGCGGTGTTCTGCCGATGGGTGACTGATCTATCGTTACTACCTTATCAAGTGCCTCAATTCCCTCAATGCGATCATATTCTCCGGGCGTTGTCTGTGCACGATTGAGTTTTGCTGACAGTACCTTGTTCAGAACATGGTTTACAAGACTACTCTTGCCCGATCCTGAAACGCCCGTAACGCATGTGAGCACTCCTATGGGGAAGCTTACATCTATATTTTTGAGGTTGTTCTGTCTTGCTCCGTATATCGTGAGCACGGATGAAAATTCCCTTCTCCTTGTCGGAACAGGTATGCTCTTTTTGCCGCTCAAGTATTGACCTGTAATGGATCTGTCATTTGCAAGAATATCCTCCAGCTTGCCCTCTGCTATTATCTCTCCTCCGTAGACACCTGCCCCCGGACCTACATCTATTATGTGATCCGCACTGCATATGGTCTCCTCGTCATGCTCTACCACTATTACGGTATTGCCGAGATCCGTCAGATTTCTCAATGTTGCAAGCAGCTTTCCGTTATCTCTCTGATGAAGACCTATCGACGGCTCATCGAGTATATACATGACTCCGACAAGCCCCGATCCTATCTGTGTGGCAAGCCTTATACGCTGAGCCTCGCCTCCGGAAAGAGTTCCCGCACTTCTCGCAAGCGTGAGATAGTCCAATCCCACATTGACAAGAAAGGACAGCCTTGCTTTTATCTCCTTTACTACCTGATGCACTATTATCTGCTCTTTTTCCGTAAATTCAAACTCATTTACTGCCTTTAACGCCTTCGCTATTGGCAGATTTGTATATTCGTTGATATTGTACCTGCCGACGGTTACCGCAAGGCTTTCCTTGCTCAGCCTTGCGCCATGACATTCCGGACATTCGGTATCCTTCATAAATCTGTCAAGGTCCATGAGTGACCATTGCGATTCCGTCTGCTCGTATCTTCTCGCAATAATGTTTACAAGTCCCTCAAACGGTGATCTTTGCTCATGGCCCTTGTATGTCATGGGGATCTCCTCATTTCCGGATCCGTACAGCAATACATCTCTTGACCTTTGCGGAATCTCCTCAAACGGTGTATCCATTGTGCCGCCGTATTTTTGCAATATCGCAGTAAAATACATATATGCCATTGTGCCTTCCTCAACAGAATAAAAGCCGGGTGCCTTTATTGCACCGTCATTTATCGATTTTGATGTGTCCGGCACTATGCAATTTACATCTACCTCCTTAAAAATTCCCAATCCGTGACATTTTTTGCAGGCACCGATCGGCGCATTAAACGAAAACATTGCAGGTGACAGCTCAGGCATATTGATGCCGCAATCCGGGCACGCATAATTCTGGCTGAAAAGCAGATCCTCTCCGCCGATTATATCTATGACAACAAGTCCATCCGATATTTTGAATGCGGTCTCCACAGATCCCGTAAGACGGCTCATTATCTCATCCCTGACAATAAGTCTGTCGACAACGACCTCAATATTGTGTTTTTTTTGCTTGTCCAGGGTTATTTCCTCCTCAAGCTGCATCGTTGTACCGTCGACCCTGGCACGTGCAAAACCGTCCTTTACCATTTTTGCAAACACATTTTTGAACTCGCCCTTTTTGTTATGCGCAACGGGCGCAAGTACCTGTATACGTGTTCCCGACGGCAATGCAAGTATCTGGTCAATTATCGTATCTATTGACTGCTTACGCACGGGCTTTCCACATTTGGGACAATGCGGCACTCCGACCTTTGCATACAAAAGTCTCAAATAATCATATATTTCGGTGACAGTGCCGACTGTCGACCTCGGATTTCGTGCCGTAGTCTTTTGATCTATTGATATTGCCGGAGAAAGACCCTCTATATAGTCTACATCGGGCTTTTCCATCCTGCCGAGAAAAAGTCTTGCATACGACGACAGCGATTCCACATATCTCCTTTGGCCCTCTGCATAAAGGGTATCAAATGCTAAGGATGATTTTCCAGATCCGCTCAGACCTGTAATAACTATAAATTTATCCCTCGGGATCTCAATATTTATATTTTTTAAGTTGTGCTGCCTTGCACCGTGAATCACGATTTTATTGTCAATTTCATTGTCCATTTTATGTCCTCTTTTGTGCCTTGAGTTGAATTATCATATCCCTCAATATTGCCGCCTGTTCAAAATTAAGCTCCCTTGCAGCCACTTGCATTTCCGTGGTAAGCTGTTCTATTTGCTTATTGATATCCTTTTGAGAATTAAACTTCTTTTCCGCCTTCTTGCCCGTTGAAGCAGTGTTTTTGTGAATATCTATAACGTCACGTATTGCCTTTTCTATCGTATGCGGCACTATACCGTGATCCTCGTTGTACTTCATCTGTATCGCACGACGCCTTGCCGTTTCGTCAATCGACCTCTGCATTGACTCGGTCATATTGTCAGCATACATTATTACCTTGCCGTTTGCATTACGTGCCGCTCTCCCCATGGTCTGTATGAGGGAGGTTTCAGAACGCAAAAAGCCCTCCTTATCCGCATCCAATATAGCCATAAGTGATGCTTCGGGCACGTCTATGCCCTCTCTTAAAAGGTTTATTCCAACGAGAACATCAAATTTTCCCACTCTGAAGTCACGTATAAGCTCCATTCTTTCCATCGTATCTACATTATGATGCAGATATCGCACCTTTATACCCGAATCCTCAAGGTAACGTGTGAGGCTTTCCGCCATTTTTATTGTAAGCGTTACAACTATCGTTCTCTCGTTAACCGCTATACGCTTTCTTATTTCGCCTATGAGGTGATCTATTTGCCCCTCAGTCGGGTGTATTTCCACCTCGGGATCGCAAAGACCCGTCGGACGTACTATCAATTCCGCCACATCATCCGAATGCTCTGCCTCGTACTTGCCCGGAGTTGCACTTACAAACAATGTCTGTGGCATTTTTGATTCAAATTCTTCAAATCGCAATGGTCTGTTATCAAAGGCAGAGTCAAGCCTGAAGCCGTATTGAACAAGATTCTTTTTTCTTGCAAGATCACCACCGAACATACCTCGTATCTGGGGCAATGTGACATGGGACTCATCCACCATGAGAATAAAATCATCAGGGAAAAAGTCCAGCAATGTAAATGCAGGCTCACCCGGCTCTCTGCCGTCAAAATATCTCGAATAATTCTCTATTCCGTTGCAATAGCCGATCTCACGCATCATTTCAATGTCATAATTGGTGCGTTCCTTTATACGCTGTGCCTCGATAAGCTTGCCGTTATCCTGAAAATACTTTACCTTTTTCTCCATGTCGGCAAGTATCATATCAAACTTAGACTCTCTGTTTGTTTCATCCACAACAAAATGGGTTGCCGGGAATATTGCCTTATGATTCAGCGTTGACATTATCTCGCCCGTGACGGCGTTTATTTCGCATATGCGCTCTATCTCATCTCCGAAAAACTCCACTCTGACCGCATTTTCTTCTGTATTTGCAGGCAAAACGTCAACAATATCGCCACGCACACGGTACGTATTACGTTTGAAATCAATATCGTTTCTCTTGTAGTTTATGCTTGTGAGCTTTTCTATCAGTTCATCCCTATCAAGCATCATACCCGGACGGAGCGACACCATTGAACGCCTATATGCTTCGGGATCGCCTATACTGTATATGCAGGACACACTTGAAACAACTATAACATCACGTCTTTCAAGCAGTGCAGCGGTTGCAGAGTGACGAAGACGGTCTATTTCGTCGTTTATTGACGTTTCCTTTTCAATATAAGTGTCCGTATGCGGAATATACGCTTCAGGCTGATAATAGTCATAGTAGGACACAAAAAATTCAACAGCATTGTCCGGAAAAAATGACTTCAGCTCCGCACACAGCTGTGCCGCAAGTATTTTATTGTGTGCAAGCAACAATGTCGGGCGTTGCAGGCGTTCAATTATGTTTGCCATAACATAGGTTTTGCCCGAACCCGTAACTCCGAGTAATGTCTGTGCTTTACAGCCGTCCTGTATGCCTCTCACGATCTTATCGATAGCCTGAGGCTGGTCACCCGACGGGTGATATTCGCTATGCAATTTGAACGGATACAATAAGCAGTCCTCCTTTTGCCCCTTATTCCGTAATAAACAGCTCACAGTTGATTTCTGCCCGAAATACTGTACAGCAGTCATATGGAAGTCCATATCTGTAATATTATATCACCACATAAAAAAATAGTCAAGTGCTTTTTACTTTGCAGGGTAAAAAAGCTTGACATATTTGACTTAATGTGGTATTATTATAGTAATTTCAATATAGCTTCGCATATGTGTCGGAGCCATACAGATAAATCAGCACAAAAGAGGTATAATTATGCAAAATGCAGAAATTGATAAGGCGATACCGTGGAATCCATGGCATGGTTGCAAAAGAGTTAGCCCCGGATGCAAAAACTGCTTTGTTTATAAAATGGACCGTCGTTACGGAAGAGATACTTCAGTCATAACAAAGGGCAAAACCACATATGAGCTTAAGGATAAGGACTGCCCTGCAAACTCATTGGTCAAGCTGTGCTTTTCTTCAGATTTTTTCATTGAGGAGGCAGATGCATGGCGTGACGGATGCTGGGATTTTATTAGGCGCAGAAGGGATTGTATTTTTGTAACAACGACCAAGCGCCCCGAGAGAATAAAGTCCTGTATTCCGTCCGATTGGGGTGACGGCTGGGAGCACTTTCACTTAAGCATATCCATCGAAAATCAAGAAATGGCAGACAGACGCTTGCCGTTCTTTTTAGATGCGCCGTTAAAGCACCGTGAGGTCTTTTGCTCTCCTCTCATTGCACCGATAACGCTTGGCCAATATCTGGACACAGGTCTCATAAAATGTGTAAATGTCGGCGGTGAAATGGCGCCTAAGGCCGATGTTCGTCCCATTGAGTATGAATGGGTCAAGGCACTGTACCTGGAGGCTAAGGAACGAGATATAGAATTTTATTTTCATCAGTGCGGCTCCATGTTTCTCAAAAATGGTGTCAATATCGGCAAGTGGAATCTGAACGATCAGATCAGAACGGCCGAGGAGATACAGCACGAACTGGAGCAGCTCTATTGATTCGCTGCCGTTAAGCAAAACAGGAGGCAAAATGAAACAACGCACATATATTGCTATAGATCTTAAAAGCTTTTTTGCCTCCGTTGAATGCCGTGACAGGGGGCTGGATCCACTGGATACGAACCTTGTAGTTGCAGATGAGAGCCGTACAGACAAAACTATTTGCCTTGCAGTCACTCCATCTCTTAAAAGCTACGGTATCCCCGGGCGTTGCAGACTGTTTGAGGTCAAGCAGCGTGTTGAGCAGGAAAACATAATAAGATCACGTAACCTGCATGGGCAAAAGCTAAGCGGATCATCTCATTTTCTTTCCGAGCTGCAGGCGGACAAAAGCCTTGCGATCGACTTTATAACGGCACCTCCGCAAATGGCACGGTACATGCAAATAAGCACACAGATATACAGTATATACATGAAGTATATAGCACCAGAGGATATAATCGTCTATTCCATAGACGAGGTATTCATGGATGTCACAAATTATCTGAACACCTACAAGCTTACGCCGCGTGCCCTTGCAATGAAAATGATATTGGATGTGCTTGAATCCACAGGCATCACCGCAACGGCAGGTATAGGAACAAACCTATTTTTGTGCAAGATTGCGTTGGATATTGAAGCAAAGCACATTTCCGCCGATGAAAACGGAGTACGGATTGCCGAGCTTGACGAAGCAAAATTCCGTCAAGAGCTGTGGTCACATAAGCCGCTCACCGACTTTTGGAGGATCGGCAAGGGATATGCAAAAAGGCTTGAAGAAAAGGGTATGTTTACAATGGGTGACATTGCCAGGTGCTCCGTAAAAAATGAAGATCTGCTGTATGACCTTTTCGGGAAAAACGCCGAGCTGCTCATAGACCATGCATGGGGATGGGAGCCGTGCACAATAAAGGATGTCAAGGCGTACAGACCGACGGACAGCAGCATAAGCTCCGGGCAGGTCCTGCAATGCCCGTATAACGCCGATAAGGCAGACCTTGTTCTCCGTGAAATGGCGGATAATCTTGCCCTTGACCTTGTGGAAAAAAAGCTTGTTACAAATCAGCTCGTTGTAACAGTTGGCTATGACATCGAAAACATGACCGATCCCGACAGAAGAAAAAAATATCACGGACCCGTCGTAAAGGACGGCTACGGGCGACAGATTCCCAAGCAAGCATATGGCTCCGTAAGCCTTGAAGGCTACACGTCATCCACAAAAAAAATAATATCTGCCGCATCCGAGCTTTTTGACCGCATTGTCGATCATTCCCTCCTGATACGGCGACTTAACATAGCCGCACATATTATGCCGGAATCGGAGGTGCAAAATAAAAAAAGATACGAGCAGATCGATCTTTTTACCGACCCCGATGAGCTTGAGGCAAGAATTGAACGTGAAAAAGCAGAGCTTGAGCGTGAAAAAAGCATACAGCATGCCCTGATCAACATAAAAAAGAGATTCGGCAAGAACGCCATCCTCAAGGGTATGAATTTTGAGGATGGTGCAACCGCAAAGGACAGAAACAAACAGATAGGAGGTCACAAGGCGTGACAAAAAGCAGATCCTACAATGATATTATAGAGCTTCCGCATCATGTTTCGCCAAAACGCCCTCAAATGTCGATGTCGGATCGTGCGGCACAGTTTTCTCCGTTTGCAGCTCTTGTAGGCTATGGGGATGCCATCAAGGAAACGGGACGTGTAATAGGCAAAAGAAAAGAAATGGATGAGGATACCTCAAACGATATCAACATGAAGCTCGGTATACTCTCCGAGCACCTGAGCAGTGAACCATGCGTATCGATCTCGTACTTTAAGCCGGATGAGCGTAAAGCAGGCGGAGAGTATATTGAGGTGACGGGTATCGTCAAAAAAATAAACATATTTGAAAGAATAATAACGATGCAGGACGGAGCAATCATCCCGATGGATGATATTATTGCCGTTTTCGGCGATATTTTTGCATCAATGGAATGATGTTTTTTGATATGACGGCAGGCTGTGTGAGGAATAAATATGTACGACCTTATACAGCCTCTTTTTGATCCTATCCCTCCTCGCGGGCAGGGTGCTTCACACCGACAAATCGGGCGGTTGAATGTAATAAAAACTGAAAAAACACGATTTCAGCGTTCAACCTCGCAAGAGCGCAAAGAAAAGGTCGCATTTCTCAACGATTTGCGACCTTAAACTTTTCTATTCAATTTAGTATTCTTCCTCCGA
>CAYOGO010000040.1:0-7868 GCA_964403405.1 uncultured Lachnospiraceae bacterium
CTATTTGTCTGACCGCAGTGTTTTGTTGCTGCTTGTTACTCACCAACACAGGCTGTGAGCAGAAGGAAAAGCTGTATCTTTTTAATTGGGGTGATTATATGGACCCCGATGTTATCGATGCATTTGAAGAGGAATATAATGTCAAAGTCGTTTGCGAGTATTTTGAAACAAACGAGGCTATGTATACAAAGGTCGTAAACGGTGCGAGCAATTATGACATTCTTGTGCCTTCCGAGTATATGATCGAAAGACTCATAAAAGAGGACCTGCTGTATGAGCTTAATTTTGACAATATTCCGAATTATAAGAATATAAGCCGTTCAATACTCAATATGAGCAACGGAATAGACCTTAATTACATGGTTCCGTTTATGTGGGGAACTCTCGGCATACTTTACAATCCCGACGTTGTTGATGAGGAGGAGGCAAAGAGCTGGGATATTCTCTGGAACGAAAAGTACAAGGGCAGGATCGTAATGCTTGACAGTATAAGGGACGGAATTGCGGTTCCGCTCATAAAGCTCGGATATGACCTCAACAGTGTGGATGAAAAGGAGCTTGACGAAGCTACACAGCTGCTTGTAGATCTGAAAAACTCAAAATTGGTTTTGTCCTATGAGGTGGATAACATAAAGAATATTCTCTCAAAGGGTCTGGCAGATGTTGCGGTTTCATGGTCTGGTGAGGCAGTTGCTGCAAAGGCACTTGCAAAGCAGAATGGAAGAACTCTTGACTATGTTGTTCCTGATGAGGGCGGCAATGTTTGGTATGACGGACTTGTTATTCCCAAAACATCAAAGAATAAGGAGCTTGCAGAGACCTTTATAGACTTTGTTTGCAGAGCAGAAAACGCAAAGCTGATATCGGAATATATAGGATATGCAACGGCAAATGAGGCAGGCTATAAGCTTGTTGACGAGAGCCTTCGCGGTGATGAGGATTTCTGGGCAACGGATGACATACTTGCAAGATGTAAGGTGTTCAAGTATCTCGGAAAGGACCTCAAAAAGTACCAGACAAGATGGCTTAAGGTATATTAATAACGAAAGATCGGTCGTACTGAATGTACGGCCTTTTTTGTTAAATTCGTTGAAAAAACATTGCTTTTTATATAAAAATATAGTATAATAAACGTAGTGTCGGAACTATGACGACAATAAAACACCTTTTCAAGGAGAACAAAATGTCAGTACAATACAATAACGAAAATAAAATGTTTACATTGAAAACGGCAAACACGCAGTATGCTTTCCAGATACTGTATGACCGTTTCCCTGTTCATTGCTATTACGGCGAAATAACGGACAAGGATTACGGCGAGCATCATTCAAATGCACGCTCTTTCTGCCCGTATTATAAGGAATTGCAATTAAATTATTGCCCCGATACGGAAAAATCGGAATATGTTGGCTTTGACAGCGGCGATTTCCGTACCACATCGCTTAGAGTAAAAAATAACAGCGGAGACAGTGTAACAGTTCTCACATACAAGGGCTATCGTATATTTGACGGCAGATTGGAATTACCGGGATTGCCCTATGCAGAAGCGGACAAGAACACACAGACGCTTGAAGTACAAATGCATGACGAGGTAACATCTCTTGAAGTGAATGTTTACTATACTGTATTTGAAAACGAGGATGTTATTTCAAGATACGTAAGCATTAAAAATAACTCCGACAACGATCTTTTGATAGAAAAGTGCATGAGCTTGTTGCTTGATCTTCCCGATCATAATTATGATATGATAAGCCTTTACGGTCAGCATGGTTCTGAAAGACATTATCAGAGGTGTCCTTTGCATTACGGCGCACAGAACGTATTCAGCAGAAGAGGTGCATCGAGCCATCAGCTTAACCCATTCATTGCTCTTTGCGAAAGAGGCGCAACACAGGATGAGGGCAAGACGTTCGGATTCAATTTTGTTTACAGCGGCAATTTTATCGACGAGGTCGAGGTTGATCAGACAGGAACAACAAGAATACAGGTAGGTCTTGGAAGTGATAATTTCAGCTATTTGCTCAATCCGGGTGAAAGCTTCACATCACCTGAGGCAGTTATGACATTCTCTGCACACGGTATAGGTCAGATGTCGCGTAATTTCCATAATTTTACACGTAATCACATTTTACCTGCAGAGATATTTGAAAATCGTCCCGTTGTTCTCAATACATGGGAAGCATGTTTTTTCTCAATAGATGAAAATGTAATGCTCACATTTGCTGAAACAGCCGCAAAGTCGGGTATAGATATGGTCGTAATGGACGACGGCTGGTTCGGTGCAAGAAACAATGACAGAGCAGGCCTCGGCGATTGGTTTGAGAACAGAAATAAGTTTAAAGACGGCTTAAAGTCATTTGTTGATAAAATGAAGAGCTACGGAATAAAATTCGGTATTTGGATAGAGCCTGAAATGGTAAACCCCGATTCCGATCTGTTCAGAGCACATCCTGAATGGTGTTTGCAGAGCGAGGGCAGAGAAATAATGGAGTCCAGAAATCAGCTCGTGCTTGATATGGGCAATCCTGCGGTTATTCAGTACCTCAAGGATTCATTCTCAAAAACATTTGACGGCGTTGATCTGGATTACTTTAAGTGGGATATGAACAGACATCTCAGTAATGTTACATCCCCGATCCTCCCCAAGGAAAGAAAGGGCGAGTCCGCATTCAGGCACATGCTCGGCGTTTATGAGCTTTTCCGTTGGTTCAGAGAAAAATATCCGCATGCAATGATAGAAAATTGCTCCGGTGGTGGTGGCAGATACGATCTTGGTATGATGAAGTACAGCACTATGATATGGACGAGTGACAATACGGATCCGCATAGCAGAATACAGATACAGTATTCCTCAATGCTCGGCTATCCTGCGGCAACCATGAGCTGCCATGTTTCAAACCACGGCAATATAATCGAAACACCGAAGGCACTCAAGTACCGCTATGAGGTTGCTCTCGGCGGTGCGATAGGATATGAATTCCATTTGCCGAGATCGAGTGAGACCGTTAAGCAGACAGTGAAGAAGCAGATAGAGGATTATCACGAGAAATATGAGGATCTCATACTCAGAGGCGATTATTACAGCATACTAAATCCTTTTGAGACCAATTACAGTGCTTATTACTACACGGATGCACATAGAAGCAGAATATTGCTCTCATTCCTCCAATATTCACCCGAGGAGCCGAAGGAGATCGTTATACCGGTTGCTCAGGCGGATGTAAATGCTGTTTATGTCGATGAGATCACGGGCAAGAAGTACACGGGTGCTGAATTGCAAAGCGGTGTAACGGCTCACAGCGAAAATGATGATATGACATCACAGATATGGTATCTTGTGAAAAAATAATATAATTCGGATGAGTAAAATGATACTTGACAAAGAAGAAATTCTGATCGGACGTAAGCTTGAAATATATAAACAGGAGTCACTTCCGGAATGGGGATACAAAAAGCCGCAAACGGATACATTTGCGGTGCTCTATCCTAAGGATTATGACGATAAAAAAGAGTATCCGTTGTGCGTTGTATTTCATTCCGCAGGGCATGATGTGTATTCCACGCTTGAATGCATAAAGACTAAGGGTAATCATGACATATATCATGTCCGTGATGAAATGTTCGGATTATTTCTTGATTGTAGAGCCAATACCGAGGGTACGACCGATTGGTGGTGGGGCGGACTTGGAGCGCATGATGATGTGACTGACAGCCTGAGACGCGGCTGTGAGCAGCAGCCCGTTGAGAAGCGTTGTATGGCAACGGTGTTCTGGACAATGGATAATTACCACATAGACAGAAACCGTGTTTATGCATACATTTGCGGTGCTCTATCCTAAGGATTATGACGATAAAAAAGAGTATCCGTTGTGCGTTGTATTTCATTCCGCAGGGCATGATGTGTATTCCACGCTTGAATGCATAAAGACTAAGGGTAATCATGACATATATCATGTCCGTGATGAAATGTTCGGATTATTTCTTGATTGTAGAGCCAATACCGAGGGTACGACCGATTGGTGGTGGGGCGGACTTGGAGCGCATGATGATGTGACTGACAGCCTGAGACGCGGCTGTGAGCAGCAGCCCGTTGAGAAGCGTTGTATGGCAACGGTGTTCTGGACAATGGATAATTACCACATAGACAGAAACCGTGTTTATGCATGCGGAAATTCAATGGGCGGAAGCGGATCGCTGGGCGTTGCCGTTTGTAGAGGTGATGTTTTTGCGTCTGTAAAGGCAAATGTACCTGCAGGTGTACGCCATGTGGCTGACCGTTGCTGCTTGGATACAGTTGCTCCCGAGGGCTTTAAGATACCGGATCCGCCGATAGTACTTGATTATTCAGGTCAAAATGACGAATGGTCTGACGGTCACGAGCTTATTTACAGAGAAATGAAAGCACATAAATACGCCTTTATGGGATTCTGGGCACCGTTTGGTCACGAGAATAACCACTCAAAGATAGAAAAGTATATTGATATAATACATTCATTTGATATGTTCTCTGTAAAAAAGAACGAGGCATACCCCGTGTTTACAAATGCGTCAACGGATGATGTTATACCGTGGCCCGACAGGAGAGAGTCCGGAGATGCGGGTCAGGTCAACGGATTTTTCCGCTGGGAAGTGCTTAAGGATACCGAAAATGAATTTGAAATAAAGCTTCGCCTGCTTTCTCCCACTGAGTGGAAGACGAGGATCACATTGCCGGAGGAATCAGTTGCGGATGTGACGCTTCGCAGATTGCAATGTTTTAAGGTGAACGACGGACAGAGCATCAAATGGGAATATGACGGTAAAAACGGTGTTGTTACATGTGATAGCGGCATATTTACTGTTCAGGGTCTTAAAATAACGCAAAACGGTGCAGTGTTAAAATTTATATTGTAATTACAAATGAGGGATGGCCTTTGAAGCTGTCCCTTTGTATTTTATCAAAAATATGTAAAATGTTGAAAAAACATATTGCTTTTTAACGAAAAAAATGTTATACTTTACGTGATAAAACAGAATTTAATACAGGAGATGATCAATATATGAGGTGCCCATATTGTTCAGCAGTTGACACGAGAGTTGTTGACAGCCGTGCGGATGATGACGGTCTTTCCATAAAGAGGCGTAGAGTTTGTCCGAATTGTCAGAGAAAGTTTACGACGTACGAGTACATCGAGCGTCCGGTGATATATGTGGTAAAAAGGGATGGCAGACGTGAACTGTTTGACCCGGAAAAGATAAAAAAGGGCCTTATAAAGGCGTGCCAAAAGCGTCCCGTTGCAATAGAGGAGATAGATAAGGTCGTAAATAAAATAAAGGACGTTGTTGAATCCTCAATGGAAAAGGAGATAGACTCAACACGCATAGGCGAGTACGTAATGGAGGAACTGCGTGTGCTTGATGACATAGCATACGTCAGATTTGCATCCGTTTACCGCCAATTTAAGGATATAGACAGTTTTCTTGAAGAAATAAATAATTACGTAAAAAGGCAAGACAGTACAAAATGAACGATTACCAACGTCCGACATCTTCAGACAAAAGAAGGTCAAATGTAACGCAGATCAATACGAGAACACAGCAAAGAAACGCTGCTACGGCAAGAACGAGGCAAAACACCTCTGCCGTAAGAAAAAAACGCAAGCAAAGAGGGCTCAGAATAGGCGGATATACTATTAGACCGCGTTTTATTGCATTGGTTTTTGCACTTATAATAATCATCGGCGTGGTCATCGGCGTGAATACACGTCCGCCGGAGCTTTATGATATTGATTACGGCAGCATAACGATGTACGAGACTGTTGACAGCGTAATAATAAAGAACGAAACAGGCTATTCTTACCCCGAGGGCGTGTCGGTGGTCTCACGCTTGCCGGAGGGCTCACATGTTGAGGCGGGGGATGTTATTGCTGTCGTAAGGACACTTGCCTTTAATAACGATTGGTATAATCTGCTTGACATTGCAAGGCAGGAAACATATGACTACATGACCAAGCGTCTTGATCCCGAAAGAGAGGACCACAGGGCAATTATAGAGGCGGTGCAGGTGATCGACAACACAATAGGATCACTGTCGGATGAAATGCTTGCGACAATAGTGACGTCGCCTGAGCTGTATCCGCAGTATTCCGCACAGCTTAAGGATCTGTACAGACAAAAACGGGATACGCTTTTCAAAGCGTTTAACGGTGACGGCAATCTTGATGAGCTTATTTCAAGGGAGGAGATGCGTCAGGCACAGATAGATGACAATACCGTTGAAATAACTGCAATACGCTCCGGAATACTCTCATATAACACGGATGGTTATGCAAATATATACAATTCAGACAGTATAGATTCCGTTACCGAAATGGTTTATGATAGCATAATAGAGGATTCGTACACAGCGGCGATAAAAAATACGAGGGGCTTGTGTGACTATTATATTTCCGATATGAATACCTGTTACATCGCAATGAAGGGCAACGGAGATGTATTTAAGTACCTTCAGGATAATGACGAGGTCATAATCAGGATAAACAACGGCAATACACAGTACATTGCAACGGTAAAGGATATTACGGAAACCGCAGGTAACAGATACATAATAGCACAGACAACGGGCGACTTTGATATTTTTTACAGGGACAGGGTCGTATCCGTAACTGCACAGAAAACGTGGGCAGGACTTGTTATACCGCGTGAGCATACTGTTAAAAAGCGTGAAAAAGAGGGCGTATATATCTATGCCGACAAGAAGCGTGTATTTACACCGATAGAAATAATGGCACAGAATGAGTCGGTAATAGTACTCAATACGGAGTCCGTGAACAATGTCTTCAAAAAAGGCACAGTGATAGTAAAGCAATAAATGTAATGACAGCATGGTTTTGTAACTGTGCTGTTTTTACGTAAGAGGATCGAAATAAGAATGAAAAAGAACAACGAAAAAACAAACGTGATGAGGCTTTTGGATCAGCATAAGATCACGTACAGCAGTCACTACTATTACGATACGGATGCAGTAGCAGGTATGGAGATAGTGGCGGTGCTTGGGCAGGATCCTGACTGTGTTTTCAAAACTCTTGTAACGGTTGGAGGCAGTAAGACACATTATGTGTTTTTGGTGCCTGTAAACAGAAGCCTCAACCTGAAAAAGGCTTCAAGGGCTGTGGGAGAAAAAAGCATAGAAATGATAAAGTCAAAGGAGCTTTTGCCCTTGACGGGTTATATTCACGGAGGATGCTCACCGATAGGCATGAAGAAGCAATTTAAGACGGTGATCGACATTTCCGCACAGAATTTTGAAAGAATATTTTTCAGCGGAGGCAGAATAGGCTATCAGGTGGAGCTGCAGCTGAATGATCTGAGAAGAATATTGGAATTTGACCTTTGTGATATAAGCGATCGAGAGTGATATTTGCGGAAAAACGCTTTATACTTGCTTTTTATCGCAAAATAGTGTATAATAATCATTAAACAGTGTGATGAGCATATGGGGGAATAATATGTCACAGAATATATCGTCAAAGTCGTTGCAGTTGATAAGAAAAATGCAACAAA
The DNA here is from genome assembly GCA_964403405.1 of uncultured Lachnospiraceae bacterium. GTDB lineage: Bacteria > Bacillota > Clostridia > HGM11327 > HGM11327 > SIG351. The sequence goes on from CAYOGO010000040.1 coordinate 7,543, forward strand.
ATGAGCTCAATGAAAGCATAATATACACTAAGATAGCCAAATTTGCAAAGGGTGACGAAAATAAAAAGGTTCTTTTGCGTATAGCAAATGAGGAAAAGCACCACTTTGAGATATGGAACAAGTATACAAATTCAGATATAAAGCCGCAGAGGCTTAAAATATTCAAGTATGTGCTGATCGCATGGCTGCTGGGCTTTACTTTTGCGGTCAAGCTCATGGAAAAGGGCGAGTCCTCCGCACAGGATGAATACAGAACGCTTGAGGATGAGGTGGAGGAGAGTAAATACATACTCTCACAGGAGGAGGAACATGAAAGCGCATTGCTC
>CAYOGO010000041.1:0-6537 GCA_964403405.1 uncultured Lachnospiraceae bacterium
ATATAGCCGTTTGTATGAATTGTACCCTTGCCGCGGCTGTCCACAACAGTCAGTTTGTTGCCTGATACATTGTCATTACCGATGTAAAACAGATAAAGATTTATTGATTCTGAGCCTGTACCGCCGTCACTGCATGTTACGTCAAGAGTATAACCGTTAAGATCAAATACAACCTCACCCATTACCCTTATAGAAGAATTCCATTTGTAATTGCTTCTTTCTATTTTGATATCCTCACCTAAGCGGATGTAACAAATCTCATTACCGTTGTTATACATTGCTGATTTTAACAGATCAAACAACTCCTCATCCGTTTCAGTGGTGCCTTCACCGCCGATGACTGTCCACGAGGCATCATCCGTCGGCAATGCTGCTGCAATTACCTCGGCGATCTGCGTCATGGGCAGAGTGCCTATGATCATAATTGCAACCAACAGCAGACAAATTATTTTTCTGCATAATTTTTTAATTTTCACTTATTTTTCCTCCCCTTATAATGAAGAATCTGTATGTTTTGTTTTTTCTCGGCACATACTGCCGTTTAACCGATGCCTACTGCTTTTAAGTACAGCTGCATACCGCAATGCGGACAGTAGCATGAATCGGAAGCCAACACCGTGCCACATTTGTTGCAGCAAAGGTGTCTTTCTTTGTAACGGTCGTAAAGCGTTTTTGTCAGCAGCCTCATTCCGCAGACATGGCAGTAGGTCTGTTTACTGCTCATTATCGCTCCGCAATGGGGGCATACCTTTGTACGCTTCATGACATTCGGTCCGTAACCGCATTGCTCAAGCCATTTAAGCTTCGTCTTTGCCGTCACGGCAGATCACCTCCCTCGTAGTGTAATTTCTTTTTGCACATAGGGCAGAAACGAACGTCCGCATCGACCTTGGCACCGCAGAACTTGCAGAACCTTGTCTCATGCTCAAAGGGGGCACAGTCCGTGCATTCAAGCACTTCGGGGTTGAATACGGCATCTATTACCCATTTGCCGCATTTGCGACATATGTTAAAATGCTTTTTGCCCTCGTTCTCCCACGCAAGCAACAATGCCTGCTCAGGAGAGTCTGCCTTGTACGCCTTTGTCACACAAGCCAATGCTCCCGATACCTCACAGTAGAACCTGCAACGGTATCCGTCGGCATCATAGGATATTTTGTATGCGGCGGTGTTTTTTTCAGCCACTTTCTCAACCTCCCTTCGCCCGTATATGCGTTATCACACATAAATTGTTTTGCCGCTATTTTTCCGTTGACAAAATAAAATCGATGTGATACAATACAATTATTAATGGGGTGGACTCTGTACCTTTTGGACCTTGGACAGAGTGTTTTCGCAGTAGGCTTTGCGAAAAAGGGTACCCCGTGATTTTTGATGTTCGGCAAGACCTCATACCCTTCTTTTTGGATGCTTGCAACAATATTATAAGGGTTATTTGTGCTTTTGTCCCCCCCAAAAACCCCAAAATTGATAGGGTGGAGCTAAAAAAATTTTTTTTTTGCTCATTTTTTGGCGTGATAAAGTAAGATACCCGTGGTGTGTTAATACCGAGGAGGTTTTTATGAAAAAGTTGATTTACTGTGCTTTGGCAGTCGTGCTGATGCTTACGTGTTTTACAGGCTGTAACGGCTCACTGCTTGATCCCGACGATCCCGTAACTCTGACTATATGGCATGTGTACGGCTCTCAAACATCTTCGCCGTTGAATGACATTATTGATGAATTCAACAACACATACGGCAAGGAAAAGGGTGTTGTTGTTAAGGTTACAATGGTAACGGATTCAAGCAAGATAGATGATGCGTTAAAGTCTGCATTGGACAATGAACCGGGTTCTCAGGATTTGCCGGATCTGTTTGTTGCGTATCCCAGAATGGAAGAAGCGTTTGATGACGGTATGCTGCTTGATTTCAGTGAGTATTTTACCGACAAAGAGCTTGAAAAATACAGGGATGATTTTCTCGAAGAAGGATATTTTGACGGAAAACTGCATATGATGCCAATTGCAAAGTCAAGTGAGCTTATATTTGTAAACAAGACTATATTTGACCGCTTTTCGGCAGACAGAGGAATAACAACGGATTGCTTTAATGATGTTGAAAGTTTGATGTCGGCATGCAACAGTTACTATGACTGGTCGGGCGGCAAAACAATGTTCCAGATAAACGATTTTTATCATTTTTTCCTTGCAAATATGGCGGCAATGGATGAGGATTTTATTAAAGACGGCAAAATAAACACAAACAGTCCTGCTTTTGAAAAGGTATTTTCGGCAGTGGCAACGGCAGGCATTTACGGCGGACTCTGTGTGGGTGACGGCTATGCATCCGACAGATGGAAGACGGGCGAGGTAATATGCAGTGCAGGATCAACGGCGGGTATTTTGTACTTGCGTGATTATGTTACATATGATGACAATACAAAGGAAGATATAGAAACCTTGGTGTTGCCCTATGCATGCTTTAATGGCAGTGATCCCACGGTAGTGCAGAGAGGCGGCGGTTTGTTTGCGGTTAAAAATGAGGACGAACGCAAAAATGAGGCGGCTGCTCTGTTTGCAAAGTGGATAACGCAAAAACAGCAGAATTTTGATTTCGTAACAAAATCGGGTTATCTGCCCGTAACGGATGAAGCCTTTGAGGAGCTTTTTGCAAACATTTCTTCCGTTGAAAACGAAAAATACCGTATGCTGTACAGTGCGGTTAAAACGCAGTATGATAACAGCTACGATTTTTGCAGTATACCGCTTTTTGAATCTGCGGCAGATACGCAGAAGAATTTTGAAAAGATAATGAAATCGTGCCTGTCACAGGCTCATGAGGAGTTCACAGACCGAATGAAAAACGGAGAGAGCATGGATTCTCTTTTGATTGAACTTACAACAAAGACTCTTAATAATGTAAAAGAGGCGTTAAAGTAAGCTCTTTGAAAGGAGACAGACATTTTGAAAAAGGGATCTTTAGCGTTAAAAGAAATATTTTCCGGTATAAAAAAGCAGGGTATTTCTTTAAGACGAAGGTTTGCATTATGCCTGATCACCTGCCTTATTTCCGTTATAGCGATACTGTTTTGCTGTTTGAGTATATTTGGGCAGATGAATCCTACCAATACTGAGCTTGAGTATGCCTTATCACAGCAGCTGAATTATTCCGTTGACCGTATCAGTCATGAATTTGATGAGCTGGCGGCATATGCGGTTGAGTTTTCTCATGAGCTGACCGAAAAGCTTGAGCAATGTCCGGCTCCGTTTGAGGGACTGAAAAATAATAAGGATGCCTTGTATAGCCTACAGGAAGACGTATACGATACCGTGTACAATAATTTAAGGCTTGCCGACTGCAGTGGGGCGTTTTTTATGTTGGATACAACGGTCAACGATGGGGCTGACGACAAGTATTACAGCACGCTGTACCTTAAATATGCGAATGTAGGCTCCGACACCATGCTGAAAAACTCAGTATGTATGTTCAGGGGAGCAGCCGGCATTGCAAGACAGCACAATATCAATCTTTTCAGTACATGGGAATATGAGACTAGACAGGGAACCTTTGATATGGCAGAGGCTGTGTTCGGAACAAAGAGAAAAGGCTCGCCAAAGGATTATTTTTTGACTCCGGCATATAAATTACCCGACGCATGGGAAAAGGTACGTTTGCTGTGTGTTCCCGTGTTGGACGGTAGGGGAATGACGGTAGGTGTTTGCGGCTTTGAAATAAGCGACCCGTTTTTTGACCATATGTATCAGGCATCGGATTCAGAGCAGAAGCTTATGACTGTGGCACTGCTTGATGAGGAAGACGGTGCTTATACGTGGCAGATCGCACCGAATAAATCCGGCTATGCTCCGACCTTGCAAAATAAAATAAGCATTGAGCAAAATAACGGTAATGTGTCAATTACGGACGGAAAAACATTTCTTACGGGTAAAATCGAGGTAATAAGCATAGGCACTACAATGCATACGGTTGCGGTAATGCTGCCTGAACAATATTACAACGAATGCATTAAAAACGGACAGATAAAAACAGTGCTGTTGTTTGTTGCCGTTGCGGTTGTTGCGATATTGGTAAGTATATTCCTAAGCCGACGCTATGTCAGACCGCTTTTGAGGTCGTTGGAGCAGGTTAAATTCAAGCAGTTTGACAGAGGAACAAGTATACCTGAAATAAACGATCTGTTTGCTTTTCTTGCCGAGCAGGATCGCCTTACGGAGGAAGCACTGAACAGGGCGGAGCAGGAGCGAGAGGAAGCACTTACCTCAATCGAATTGATTAAGGACAGGTATGACGAGTTGAACAGGCAAGCGGAAAGACTTGCTTATTCACGCAGGGACGAGGTGGATCCTCTTGATTATGAAAATTTCAAGCGTGGAATACAGACTCTCACCGAAAAAGAAAGAGAAATATTCTCGCTGTATATTCAAGGGAAAACAGTTAAGGAGATAATTGATATGCTTTGCGTGCAGGAGTCAACAGTGCGTTTCCATAATAAAAACATATATTCAAAGCTGGGAGTACATTCTCTGAAGCAGCTTTTAAGATATGCTGCCATTATGGAAAAAGAGTCCGAAGAATGAAAAAATACTTCGTTTTGCATTAAAATTGACCAAAATATACGGATTTTTGTGATTTCGTTGTTAATTAACTGTAAAATTTGCAAAAATGAATTGCATTTTATACACTTTTATGGTAAAATACATCTTGGTATCTATCGGTGTAGGCAAAGTAAAATTTTTTTGGTTTTACGGTGGTTTACAATTGACAAAGAACGGTTTATCGTATATAATATACTGTATAGATTACAACGTGAGTATGCTTAACTGACAACGGGCATTCTCATCTATATTAAGTTGTTAGGGAAAAGGGTTATTGTTATGAAGAATAAGAAGAAACACAGTATTTTCTACCTGGCTCTTATCGTTGTTGTAACGGTGCTTGTGGGCGTTGTTCAGGTCGCAGGTATGCCGTTGTGGACTCCGTGGGAAATCGTTCCCGTTGTAGGCGAGATTAAGTTGGGTCTTGACTTGCAGGGCGGAATGCGAGTTGTATATCAGGCAGATTTTACTGATTTGGAAGTTGAAGACAAGGATGCAAGCATCGCCAGTGCTATGGATGTATTGAGAACACGTCTTGATTCTGCAGGTTATACAGAGGCGACTATTACAAAGCAGGGTTCCGATCAAATAGTTGTTGAGGTTCCTGGCGTTGCGGATGCAGACGAGCTTTCGGATGTACTTATGGCTCCTGCAGTGCTTGAATTCCGTGATTCAACGGGTGAAAAGGTGTACCTTACGGGTGAAGATGTAAAGGCGGCGAAACCATTGTATTCATCCACTAATGGTGGTTATTTTGTATCGCTTGAGTTCACCGAAGAAGGTGTTGAAAAGTTTGCAACTGCAACAGGTGAAAATATAGGTAAGACTATAGGCATATATCTTGACGATGAGTGCATATCGAGTCCGAGCGTAAGTGAAAAGATCAATTCGGATTCTGCGATGATTACAGGAAATTTCACTCTTGACCAAGTAAAGAATCTTGCAAACCTTATTCAGAGCGGTGCGTTGCCCATACCGCTTAATGAGATAGCAATAAAGAATGTCGGTGCTACACTCGGTGCAGGATCTCTTGAAAAGACATTGATTGCAGGTGCAATAGCATTTGTTATAATATTGCTCTTCATGCTCATAGTATACAGACTGCTGGGCCTCATGGCTGACCTTGCACTCATTATATACATGGTGCTTATGATTGCTGCATTGTATGCATTTGATGTTACACTCACGCTTTCCGGTATTGCTGGTATTGTGCTGTCGGTAGGTATGGCGGTTGATGCAAACGTCGTAATATTTGAGAGAATAAAGGAAGAAATGAAGCTTGGTCGTTCGCTCCGCAATTCCGTTGAAAAGGGATTCAAGAATGCATTCAAGGCAGTGCTTGATGCTAACATAACAACAATGATCGCAGTTGTTGTGCTTGCAATTTTCGGCACAGGTACGGTTCAGGGCTTTGCCGTAACTCTCGGTATCGGTATCGTATTGTCCATAATCACTGAGGTATTTATTGCACACGGCTTGCTCAAGCTCATGGTAAATATGGGTGCTACAAAGCCCTCATTGTATGGTGTTAAGATGGAGGACTTGAAAAATGCGTAATTTTGATTTTTGCAATAATTGGAAAAAGATATTTGCTATTCCGATCGCACTTATTCTTGCAGGCGTAGTTCTTTTCTTTGTGATGGGACTCAATGTGGGTGTAGACTTCAGCGGCGGTTCGCTCATTTATGCCGAGATAGGAAGCGGTAAATTTGACGTTGATGATATCAGGTCGATTGTGAATGGGTATACGTCAAACGCAACGGTTTCTTATTCCGGTGATAATAATATCGGTGTTGATATAAGACTTGGCGGAAGCGATGATGCAGCCGAAATACAGGACAAGATAACGGAAGCACTCAAAGAGAAGTACTCTCTTGATGATGACAAGCTCGATGTTGAGTATGTAGGTCCTGTAATAGGTAAAAACCTGCTTGTGAATGCAT
>CAYOGO010000041.1:6637-7843 GCA_964403405.1 uncultured Lachnospiraceae bacterium
CTCGATGTTGAGTATGTAGGTCCTGTAATAGGTAAAAACCTGCTTGTGAATGCATCTATTGCATTGGCGATAGCGTTTGTGCTCATGCTTGCTTACATATGGGTAAGATTTGAGCTGTTCTCCGGTGTTGCGGCACTTATCGCACTTGTTCATGACGTGCTTATTACATTTGTTTTCGTAATTCTTTTCCGCATACAGGTCAACACACCCTTTATTGCGGCAGTGCTTACGATAGTAGGTTATTCCATCAATAACACTATCATCATATTTGACAGAATACGTTACAACGCAACGAAGCTCGGAGACAAGACTCCCAAGGCAGACCTCGTAAATACAAGTATAAGAGAAACGTTTAAACGTTCCGTAAATACAACGGTAACGACACTTATTGCACTTGTTGTACTTTATATCCTCGGTGTTGAGTCAATAAGAACGTTTGTATTGCCTATAACCATTGGTATTGTTGCAGGATTCTTCTCATCTGTATTTGTAACGGGTCCGTTGTGGGTACTTATGACAAAGAACAAAAAGACGAAGCTCAAGGCTGTAAAGGTCTGATAAATTAAATTGATACTTATAGAAAGCACGGATGCCGTTCTTTCCGCATTGGCGGTATGCGACTCCGTGCTTTTGTATTTTATAAAAAGGAGGAAGACGGTAAATGCCTATAATAAATAAAAAATCAAACGCCGATCCGCAAATGATATGTCGCCTTGCCGTTCAACTCGGAATTTCAAACGCGGCGGCGGCGGTGCTTATAAACAGAGGAATTGACAGTGAGGAAGACGGAAGACGGTTTCTTGACTGTGATGACTCATTACTCAATGACCCCTTTGAAATGTTGGGCATGTATGAGGCAATAGATCTTATAAATGAGGCAATAGACGAAGAAAAACGTATAACGATCTACGGCGATTATGATGTTGACGGCATCACATCGGTTTGTATACTTTATAAATATCTGAAATCGACGGGGGCAAAGGTAAACTGCTATATTCCAAACCGCTTTACGGAGGGCTATGGAATGAATCTTGATGCGATAGGGAAAATAGCATCAAAAGGTACGGATATAATAATTGCAATAGATTGCGGCATAACATCCGTAAACGAGGTGGCACTTGCAAAGGAGCTGGGCATGGATGTTATGATAGTGGATCATCATAATCCTCCGGAAACATTGCCCGATGCGGATGTGATATTGGATCC
>CAYOGO010000042.1:0-7841 GCA_964403405.1 uncultured Lachnospiraceae bacterium
CATTCAAATTGCTTACAAATTCCGAGGGCAAAAAAATGGGTAAGACACAGTCCGGTGCCGTATGGCTCAGCGCGGAGAAGACTTCACCGTATGATTTTTACCAATATTGGAGAAATATTGACGATGCCGACGTAAGAAAGTGCATGCTTTTGCTCACGTTTATGCCCATTGAGGAGATTGATGAGTTGACTGCACATCTTGATGAGCGTATGAACGCCGCAAAGGCACGTCTTGCTTATGAGATAACAAAGCTTATCCACGGTGAGGAGGAAGCAAATAAGGCTCAGGCTGCCGCACAGTCACTTTTCGGCGGCGGTGTTGACAGTGAGCATATTCCATCAGTTGAGATCACGGGCGATCAGCTTGAGGCAAACAGAAGTATCCTTGATATGCTCGTTGTTGCCGGAATCGCATCATCAAAGAGCGAGGGCAGACGTCTTGTACAGCAGGGCGGTATAGCACTCAACGACGCAAAGGTTACTGATTTTGCATATACCGTAAAGGACAGCGATATTGTTGACGGTGCATTCATCCTCAGAAAAGGCAAAAAGGTCTATATAAAGGTAATAGTAAAGTAAAGAGATATTTGAAAAAAGCATCAGCTTTTATAAGCTGTGCGCAGCAATGATTAAGATCACAAGACAGGACGAGAGGGGGCATGCCTCACGCCCTGTCTTGTTCTGTTAAAAATGTATTTTTTACGATATTTTTCGTTTTGCGCATTGCTGTGTGTGTTTGTTAATTTTTTGCGAAAAACAAGCAATCTGCTTGATATAATTCGGGTTTTATGATATAATTAAGCGGTATGATGAACAGAGTGCGTTATCGGCACTCTTTATAAAATTAAAGCGAGGATATTAATTTGAAAAAATTCGGCAGACGACATAAGGGGCTTTTGATACTTATGTCGGTGGTGTTGCTGTTTTCGTGTATAATCACGGCTGATTATTTTGGTAATTGGGGGCTGTTTTCCGCAAGAGCTGCGGCAAGTGATTACAGTAATATAAGGGTATATCTGATATCGATGAATGATCAGACCTCTGTGCAGTTTTCCGTTAAGGGTAAATATTCAATAAGCGGAATATCGGGCGATAATTCGTTCAGAAACGGTGTTTTGCTCAGAGAAAATGTTGAGTATACGTTAAAGGCGGTAAACGGCAATGTTGTACTGTCAAGTGACGGTGAGGACTATGTTCTCGGAAAGGATGTCACCTTTTACTCACATCTTGCAGGCAGAAATTATTATTTTACGGTCAACAAAAATCCTAAATACGGTAAATGTAATTATATCGGAAATATGCGTGTTTATGTGAGTGGCAACACATTGCGCTTCATAAATACGTTGCAGCTTGACGATTATTTGTGTGGTGTTATTGCGTACGAAATGAGTAACGGACAGGCGCTTGAGTCACTCAAGGTGCAGGCAGTGTGTGCGAGATCTTATGCATATAATCTTGTTTATAAAAATCAAAGCAAGGAATACGATCTTGTCGATACAACAAACCAGGTATACAAAGGCTTCCGTAAGGAGAATGACAGATGCATAAAGGCAGTTGATGAGACTGCTTACCAGGTGCTTACGTATAACGGCAGCTGCGTTGCAACATATTATTCCGCATCGAACGGTGGTATAACAGAAAATAACGCAAATGTATGGGGCTCAAAAAAATTACCGTATCTTAATGTCAATATCGATGAATATGACAAATCCTATCAGGATGTGGAGTATACCTTGTCAAAGACGAATGTAGTAAGCCAAAATGTGACTACATTCAGAAATAAGCTTAAAAGTGAGCTTGAAGCAGCAGGCTATGATATGGACACGTTTAAGGTGGTATCAATAAACAGCATAGTTCCTACGTACGAAAGCACTCCCGAAAGCCTTGAGGAATCTGAAAGGCGTGTTTATTCCGCAGATTACGGGTTGACGATACAGGTAAAAAAAGTCGGCGGCACAGCTGTCGAAACGCTCAATAAAACAGTGACATTGCTCAGAGAAAATGCAAGATTGGGCGTTTATGTTACAAGTAACTCGGGCTCAACGCGTTATTTGCCGAGTACTAAATATAAGGTCTACGAGAATGAGGATTCGTTTACCTTCATTGTTGACGGTAACGGTCATGGCATAGGCATGAGTCAGACGGGCACATACGAAAGAGTAAAGGCGGGACAAAAGTATGAGGAGATACTTCAATTTTACTTCAACGGCACGGAAATGAAGACCCTGCAGTTTGAACCTTACATATATGAGCCGATCCCATCGGATGAGTATATTGATACTCAGGCGGATGCCGTCAAAATGCTTGACACTACAAAAACAGGCAAAACAAAAACCGCAACATACCTTTATTCAAATGCAGGTGCCATATACGAGCAGATCGCATTGATAGAGTCCGATAAGGGCGTGACGATCGTTTCCGAAACACCCGATTGGTACGGCGTTGTTGTAGGAGATAATGAGTACACTGGATTTATAAGAAAGTCATTTGTTGAGTTTGAAGCTGACATCGTAGTGGATAATATCATAGGAGAGTACGATATAGGAATAACGCTGAGCGAGGTAAGTGTGCGAAGCGAGGCTGATTTTAATGCAACGGAAATAGGCAAATATCCAAAGGATACGCAAATCGCCGTAATTTCGTCCGAAAACGGTTTTTTTGAGATTATTTACAACGGCGGCACGGCATATGTAGCTATGACGGAGGTCAGTCTTATGGGCGTAAAGTCATATGTGATATTTGAGGGCACCGTAACAGCATATAAGGCACCGATATTTGTCAACGGAGGCGAGACCAACGACAAGCTGGGCTATCTCACGCATGGTTCGAGAGTGGAAATATTTGATGTCAGCAATACAACGGAGTATTACAGATGCATATACAATGGTGCTTATGCTTATATAAAAAAGTCGGATGTTGAATTTAATGATGCTTCAACGGGATATATTGTTCCGGAAAGCAGTAATGTAATATCATTGACAGTAAGGATCACAACGGATACGGGAATATATTCATCGACCGAGTTTGATGAAGAAAGCCGCATCGGTGATCTTATCATCGGTGACGTCGTAAAGGTCGTTGCAAGCTTCGGCAATGTGTATAAGATAGTATTTGGCGAAAATGAGGCGTATATTTCAGCAGAAAATACAGTTGACCATTCAAGGCGCATAGTGAGCATAATTGCTAAAACAAAGTCTGATACATTGCTCTATTCGGATAGTAAGCTGACAAATGCCGCAACAGTGGTGTCAGTGGGAGAGAAGCTTGTTGTTGTCGGCGAGGTAAACGGAGTTTTAACGGTAAAGGTCGGCACAGGTATATATTATATTTCAAGAGACTGTACGAGTGTTAAGTACAGTGAGATATATGTATTTAATTAAGGAGGAATATGTCTATGCATGTAACGCAGAGTGAGATCAAGGCAAGAATAGATGAGATGATACTGAGAAATAAGGCTCTCAGGGATGAGCTTAAGGATGAAATCTGTATAACTGAGTATGAGAGCTTAGTTGAAAATGGAATGTGGTCAAGAGCATTTCAAAAGGCACTTGATGAGCACGAAATAATAAGGATACCTGCAATGGAGCAACCGTATCTTATTGATGAACAGCTTGTTGTGCCGTCAAACAGGCACATTATTGCGGAGAACGGAGCAATTATCCGTCAGGCAGAGGGCGTTCGTGTACTTATGATGAGAAATGAGCATACACATGACGGAACACATGCACCGGTGGATCATTCCGATATGGACCATAATATAACGATCTCCGGTGGCAGGTGGGAGGAGTCGTGGACTTTAAGGATTGGATACGGAAAATCCGGTAAGTACGACGCTGAAAGATCGTTGTACGGTGTGTCCACGTTTATGTTCTTCAACAATGTTCAGGGGCTCACTCTTGAGAATATGACATTTGCTCATACGGCAGGCTTTTCCGTTCAAACTGGTGATGCTTATGACATGATATTTGAAAACATAAGATTTGTAAGGTGTTTTGCAGATGGACTTCACATAAACGGCAATACGGAGAATATATATATTCACGATGTTAAGGGTCAGGTAGGTGATGACCTTGTAGCACTCAACACGTTTGATTGGCTCAATTCATCTGTTAATTTCGGACCGGGCAAAACAATATGGTGCGAGGATCTTGAGCTTTCCGAGGACAGCACGTACAAGGCGTTCAGACTTCAGCCGGCACTTTATAAGTACGATGACGGCAGTATAGTTGACTGTGCATTGTACGATGTCGTTATAAAGAAGGTAAGGGGAATACTCACGTATAAGATGTATATGCAGACGCCTGCATACCTCTTGGGTAAGCAAATGCCCGAGTGGAGCGGTGTGGGCTCTATGGATAATATCTACTTTGAGGATATATTTATAGATCTTGTACATCCTCTTGACATGATGAGAATGTACAGGGAATCACATCCCGTTCGTGGGGTATTTGCAGGCTTTGAGATATGTGCAAATGCGGGTCTCGTATATTTTAAGAATATAGACATAAATTTGTATCCCGAGGAATGGCCGATGACTTGTGCTATATGCATAGGACCTAAGTCATCAATAGAGAATTACGGTGAGGGACCGAACGAGGTATTTGACCCGTACATTTCGTGCTCTGCGGATACTCTTGTTCTTGAAGATTTCAGGGTGAACGGTGCCAAAATAGACTGTGCCGATAAGTATGTAAAGCAGATAGTGTTTGACGATATAAATAATGACGGAATGTCCTCCGGTTCAGGTACGTTTGGGGAGATAATTATAAAATAAAAAGCGGCAAATGAGCTTTGCCGGTAAAATATTAAAGGGTCGTGTATTTGTTATGATACATGACCCTTTTTACATGTAGTGCAACGATAAAGGCTCCGTTTTGAAGCGGAGCCGAATATTACGGATGATTGCCTTGCAGACAGCAGACAGTGCACGAGCTCTGTTTTGGAGCATCAAGCGGCCTCACCATTCTTAAGAGAATATGCCCTCTTGCTTGATGAAACGGATCTCTTGGCAACAGAATAGCTTTTTCTTTGCCTGTAAATGTAATTGCACGGCGAGTACATACGCTTTAATGTTGTGCAGACAAAATTAAGCAAATATTGAACCATAAAAAGGCTCAGCAAGCCGAAACCCGCAAGCATAAAAACTGCAATATCCTCACCTGACAGCGGAGTAAAATAAGCGGCTCTCAAAAAGCATATAACGCATACATATGCAACAAGGCAAACTGCGGCAAGCTTTACAACACGCTTTAATATATTTTTTGTTATGATCAAAGTTTTCATAAAAATTACCTCATGTAATAAAATAATATACTCAAAATTACGTTGTATCGTAATTTTGAGTATATTATATACCTTTTGTCGTGTTTTGTCAAGTGTTTTTTGTAAAAAAATTACGCCGTGAAGTAAAAAAGGCTTGATTTTTTTTGAAAAGTGTGATATACTTACAGTACAAAAAAGCGAGTTGCAAATTTTGGATGGTGTGTATGAATTTTATAGATAAACTAAACATGCTCATGGAAAACAGGGGCTTAAAAAGAAGCGATCTTTCCAGGGGTAGCGGCTTGTCGTATACGACGATAGATGGTCTTTACAAAAAGGGCTTTGACAATATGAAGCTTCAGACATTAAAAGCCATTGCGGATTTTTTTGAGGTAAGTATTGATTATCTTGTCAATGACGATTTTGTTGAGGTCGAGGGCGCGGACTCTGATGAGCAGCGCTTGCTTGCCAAATACAGAGAGCTTGACGATATGGGAAGGCGTGCCGTCAATGCGGAGCTTAACTCACATTACGACAGAGTATTGCGTGTTAAAGCAAAAATTCTTGATGGTGAGTATATAGATATTCCGTATTATGAGGACAAGGCTGCGGCAGGCACGGGCTATCAGTTGAATGACGGCGGATACTCATTGATGCGTGTTGCAAGAACACGTCAGACGGACAGGGCAGACTTTATAGTAACAGTCAGCGGTGCAAGCATGGAGCCTGAGTTTTATGATGGTGATAATGTTCTCGTTCATGCTCAGCCGGATGTATATGAGGGCGAAATAGGTATTTTTGTTGTAAATGGCAGTGGTTATATAAAGAAAAAGGGCAAGGATCGCCTTATCTCAGTAAATCGCAAATACAAGGATATATTTGTAAACGAGTACGACGATTTTTACTGTGCCGGTAAAATTGTCGGCAAGCTCCGGGACGACGAAGTATTAAGCTGAAATGTATAATTGTTAATAATAATTTTACAATTATCGGTAATTTTGACTATTGCATTAAATTGCTTTTTGTGATATAATACGTCTGTTAAATACGGATGGTCCGCTGCGGGTACGACAGTGAGTGTATTTCCACTCATAAAGCATGAACATCTAAGAGTTAAGGAGGTGGGCACTATGGATATTATGAGAGAAATCGTTAAAGAGCAGCTCAAGAGCGACATTACACCTTTTAGCGTTGGTGACACAGTAAAGGTTTTCGTTAAGGTTGTTGAAGGCAACAGAGAAAGAATACAGGTTTTTGAAGGTATTGTTATTTCAAGACAGAATTCCGGTATTAACGAGACATTTACAGTAAGAAAGATTGCTTACGGTGTCGGCGTAGAAAGATGTTTCCCTGTCCATTCCCCACGAATTGACCACATCGAAGTGGTTAAGTACGGTCGTGTGAGAAGAGCTAAGCTTTACTACTTGAGAGATAGAGTAGGTAAGTCAGCTAAGGTTAAGGAAAGAAAGAACTAATGCGTTTTTTCGCTAATTTTGGTAAAACAGAACCACCGTGGTGCTCTATGCATTGCGGTGGCTTTTGTTTTATAAGGAATGATCGGCATTACAGAGAATGACGGTTTCCTAAAAAAACTGTTGATTTATATTTGATTTTGTGATACAATAATACGTAACAAAACATAATATATTATGGGGGTATTTATGAAAAAATATTCTGATCTTATAAAATACGGACTTTTGGTCGCATTTTCAGTACTTTTGCTCTCATTTGCGTCAAACAGTACTGTTTTTGCGACAAACGGTGCACTGTCCGTGAGTGTGGTGTTTGATTCACCATATTTGTATGAATATAACGGTAATAATTATTCTTCAGGAAATGAAGAAAATGATGTAACCGTAAAATATATTATAAAAAATTCATCACCGGAGCCTGTTAAGTTAAGCGCAGTAAGGATAGTTGAGACCTTGAGCGGCAGTGTTGACAGCCTTTACGGCAATACAATGTATGATGAGGGTTTAACGATAGCCCCGGATGGCGAGCTTGTGCTCAACGGTAATTTGTTTTCATTTGATGATTCGGATGATTTTGTATTCCAATACGATGTTTGCGTTATATATACACAGCAGGATGAGTTCGGTGTGGATCTCCCGTATACGGATGATGATTTCCAATCTATACTTTCCGACAATGATATGGGCATTGCTTATATCACAAGGGAAAAGATATCATTTGATATCAGTTACAGTTACTTGAACACGGATGAGGATGAAAGCATTTACCCCGGAGACAGTGTATTGCTTTCCGCAGTGTTGACATCAAGCAGCAATGTGCCGATAAAAAATGTTAAGGTGTATGACTCTGTGTACGGACTGATAGGCGAGGTGGCAGTGCTCCAACCCAATGATCCTGTTACGCTGAGTGTTGATGTTGTGGTGCGTGCATCAACACAGTCGTATCCGTATTTGACGTATACATCACTTGACGGTGTGCATATTGACGAAAGGACGGACTTTGAAGACTCTTTCATAAATATCACAGTATCAAAGCACAGCTACAATCTCGGTATGGAGATACAGTGCGATGATGTGTACATTGCAAAAAATCAGCAGGTAAATGTAA
>CAYOGO010000043.1:0-7674 GCA_964403405.1 uncultured Lachnospiraceae bacterium
GAAGATACGTGTATAATCGCGGAGCTCCTCATCTGTCTTTTTTTGCATCTCGGCATCAAGTGCATCTATACGATCCGCAATTTTGGAGATACGCTTTATTTCTTTTTCATTCTGATCTCCGAATATAGCACTAATAAGTCCCATATGACATACCCTTCCTTTAACGGCAGCATACATTTTTTGCCATTTCAATGCACATAAAAACGTACTATCTACCTATTATATTCATTTTATTATTTTAACACGTAATTGAAAATTATGCAAGCGAATTTTTCTCTTTTTGACACGAAAAGCCAAAAAAATTTTAATAAGACCGCCATCACACCAAATATTCACAAATAGCTATTGCAAAAATCACAATTGTATAGTATAATAAAGTCAAAGTCAGTCAAATACAAAGCCGACTGAAAAAGGAATGGTGATATAATGCAAAACACAAGCGATATAATAGAAATATTTCTTAAGGATCTGATAGATCAACGCAACGGCGAGCTTGAGCTGAAGCGAAATGAGCTTGCATTGAAATTCAACTGTGCCCCGTCGCAAATAAACTACGTGCTTGCCACAAGGTTTACTCTCAACAGAGGCTACGTTGTCACAAGCAGAAAGGGTGGCGGCGGCTTTATAAGGATCACAAGCATAGATATGTCAAGAAATGAATATATACTGCATATCATTGAACATATCGGCAATGCCATATCCGAAGCTCAGGCAATTCAGATATTACGTGGACTTTACGAAAGGGATCTTATTACCGCCCGTGAAGCAAAGCTCATGTCATGTGCAATGAAGGACAATACCGATGATGCGGAGCAATGCAATATAAACAGGGCCTCCACGCTCAAATCCATGATGAATATGCTCATTGAGTAATTGAACAAGAGAAAGGACAGTATATATGTTATGCCAGTTATGTAAAAAAAGAGAGGCCTCAGTATGCATCAATGTTGACATGAACGGGGTAAAGACCCAGCAGTTCATATGCGAGATCTGTGCCGAAAAGCACGGGCTGAGAGATAATCCATCCGGTGATGCGATATTAAAGCTGTTGGGTGAGATAAAAAAGGCAGAATCCGAAAAGGATGCTCAGGATGAAAAAAGGTTTACCAATGTGGTCTGTCCTAATTGCGGCATGCAAAACAAGGATTACAGAAATCACGGGCAACTGGGTTGTCAAAAATGCTATGAGGTATTCAAGGGCTCACTCTCACGCATATTTCAGAAAACAACGTATCATGAGGCAGTGGAAGATACTGCCGTTGAGGAGCAGAAAAAGCCAAGCAGACTTATGCTACTGCAATTACAACTGAAGCGTTGCATAGAAAACGAGGACTACGAGGAGGCTGCCAAGATAAGGGACGCAATAAACGAATTACGCAATAAAGATCAAGGAGATGAGTCGTGATGAATAATAATATAGGTTCAAAGGAGTTTGTAATATCATCACATGTACGCTTTTACAGAAATGTAAATGACGTATGCTTTGCCTCAAAGATGTCGGAGGATGATGCTGACGACATAAATCACCATACTGCCATGACCGCCGACGCTCTTTGGGGCGAAGGAAAATATACATCGGAGCACCTCGTCGACAGATTTGAAAACCCGTATATAAAGGCAACTGACTATGTGCCCTTGCCCAACAGCAGAAATATCGTGCGCGGACTTTTTACATCTCCCGACGGAATGTCAACAGTGCTTACAAACGAATGTGAGCATCTTATAATAGGTTGTGATGCAGAGGGCTATGACATTGATTCCGCATATGCAGGTGCATGCAGGGTAGTAAACTCTCTTTCATCTCACATGCCGTTTGCAACAAGCGACGAATTGGGATTTTTGACCGCTAACCCGTATTGTACCGGACTCGGAATGTCAGTCTCCGTGCTCGTTCATATACCCGGAATATGTCTTTCCCCGTTTTTTGACAAATACAGAGAGAACACGGAAGCCTACGGCGTGCGCGTGGATCCCTATTACTGTAATAAAAAATTCCCGTTCGGTGCAATGTTCTACATCAGTAACAGATATTCTCTCGGACTTACGGAGGAAAAAGCCATTGAGTCCGTAAAAAGCTCAGTGGAAAAGTATATAGCCATTCATGAAGCAAATCAGCGTTCATGGCTGATGGGCTCAAGGAAAGCTCTGACTCAGGACGCTGTATGGCGTTCATTGAGCCTGCTCGCCTGTGCAAGAAGGCTTAATCCTGCGGAATTTATGGTCAATATTTCAAATGTCAGATTGGGTGTTGAGGTGTCGGAATTAGACATTTCACTTGAGACAGTAGACGAAATATTCCAAAAGGGCTCTGTGCAGTATATAAAGAAATACATGCTGCTGCATGACATTGAGCCAAGCGAAAGCACCGACACTGTAAGAGCAAGAATAATGCGTGAGGAATTTTCGCCCATACTCAGATCGATACTATAAAGAAAGGTAAATATAATATGGAAATATTCAATTACTTAACCGACAACGCAAAGCGTATCCTCGACATTGCCACAGAAGAAGCACGCTTTCAGAAACAGAATTTTGTCGGTACGGAGCATATCTTGCTTGCATTGCTGAGTAATGAATCCGATATTGCGTTCATATTCAAGGAATTCGGCTTGAAATATGAGGATGTCAGAAAAAACGTAATAGAAATAAACAAGGAATCCAACACCGTATTCACAAATATAATACTATTTACCGCAAAGGTAAAATCAATATTCCAAAGATGCATAAGCAAGGCAAAGCAGAATGAGCCTGCCATCGTCCACACCGAGGACTTAGCAATGGCTCTCCTAGAGGATAAGGAATGCAAGGGATATGAATGCATAAAAAAGACGGGGGTGGATCCCGATGAGCTGCTCAAAACATTTGAGGGTATGTTTGTGCCCGAAAAACCCGTTGTACTCACAAAGGAGGTGACTCCCTCTGAGGAAAAATATACATCGGTATTAAAGCGTTTTACAAAAAACCTCTGTTCAATGGCAAGATCCGGAGAGCTCGACCCCGTAATAGGCAGGGACCATGAGATCGAAAGGGTGTTGCAGATACTTTGCAGACGAACAAAAAACAATCCCGTGCTTATAGGTGAGCCCGGCGTCGGCAAAACAGTCATCGTCCATGGTATAGCACAAAGAATAGCCGAAGGTACCGTTCCCGAAATAATGAAGACAAAGGATATACTTTCTCTTGAGATGGGTGCCGTTGTTGCAGGCACAAAATACCGTGGTGAATTTGAGGACAGGTTGTACAAAATAATAGATGAAGTACGGCAAAACAAAAACATAATACTTTTTATTGATGAGATCCACACGATAGTGGGTGCAGGCAGCTCCGACGGTGCAATGGACGCCGCAAATATATTAAAGCCCGCACTTGCAAACGGCTCCATACAGACAATAGGCGCAACGACCACCAGGGAATACAGACGCAGCATAGAAAAGGATGTTGCTCTCGAACGCCGTTTTCAGCCTGTGACCGTAAATGAACCGTCATTTGACGACACAGTCACCATATTGAAGGGGCTCCGCAAGGAATACGAGGACTATCACGGTGTGATCATATCGGATGAGACCATATACAGTGCGGTAAGGCTCTCCGAAAGGTATCTCACTGACAGATATATGCCCGACAAGGCTATCGACGTGATAGATGAAGCCGCATCACGCGTACGGCTTTCCGTCCACGCCGAGCCGCCGTCATTTAAGAAATACGAAACGGAGCTTGCACGAATAAGTGAATGTAAACAACAGGCAGTAACAGATCAAAATTTTGAAAAAGCAGCCGAATACCGAGATCAGGAACGCAATATCCGCAGTAAAATGGAGGAAATTGCTCAAAAATGGAAGGAAGAGCAGGAATCTAAGAGGATCAATGTCTCACCTAATGACATTGCGGATGTTATATCATTTATGACGGGTATCCCTGTTACAAAAATAAGCGAGGATGAAAAGCAAAAGCTGCTCAATCTTGAAAGCGTACTTCACGAAAGGGTAGTTGGTCAAGATGAGGCGGTAAAAGCAATTTCTGCCGCTATCCGCCGTTCACGTGCCGGAATTTCCGATCCTCGCCGCCCGATAGGATCATTTCTTTTTGTTGGTCCGACGGGTGTAGGTAAAACAGAGCTTTGCAAAGCGCTTGCCGAGGTGCTTTTTAATGACGAAGATGCGCTGATACGTATCGACATGAGTGAATATATGGAAAAATATTCCGTTTCAAAGCTCATAGGCTCTCCCCCGGGATATGTGGGATACGATGAGGGCGGACAACTCACGGAAAAGGTTCGACGCAAGCCGTATTCCGTGCTACTGTTTGATGAGGTCGAAAAGGCGCATCCCGATGTGTTCAACATAATGCTTCAGCTGCTCGACGACGGCAGACTGACTGACTCTCAGGGCAGAACTGTCAATTTCCGCAATACGGTAATTGTGCTCACAAGTAATGCGGGGGCATCCCTCGTCAAAAAGCACAACACAATGGGCTTTGCAATGGGAAACACCCAAGCCTCAGACCATGATGCGATGAAAACGGCAATAATGGATGAAGTCAAGAGAATATTCCGTCCTGAATTTATAAACAGGCTTGACGACATTATTACATTCAGCAAACTTTCCGATGACGACATGCTTAAGATAGTCGACATCATGTTGAAGAATACATTCTCAAGAATTGCGGAAAAGGGTATCTACGTAAGCGCAACTCCACTTGCAAGACAAAAGCTTGCAGAAAAGGGCACGGATCCTGTTTACGGCGCAAGACCGCTCAAGCGATTGATCCAAAAAACAGTGGAAGACAAGCTCTCGGAATGCATATTGTCCGGAAAAAATACAGAAAATGAATTTGTTCTCGATTGGGTAGAGGATGACTTTATAATTTGCGAAAGCATCGCGATCCCCATGGAAAACGTCACAACGCAAAGCTTAAACTGACGAAAGGAGCTTTTGAACATGGCTCAGAAAGACATTAAAACATATACTTGCCGTGAATGCGGATACATGACATCAAAATGGCTCGGCAAATGCCCGTCCTGCCAAACATGGGACAGCTTCGATGTGACAAAAAGCACTCCCGTACTACAAACGGCACAGGTGGTGATACCCCCCGTCGTTCGTTTGTGTGATGTTGCAACCGACAGCTCAGTACGCTTTAAGACGGGAATGAGTGAATTTGACAGGGTACTCGGCGGAGGTATAGTTGAGGGCTCACTCGTGCTCATAGGCGGAGATCCCGGAATAGGTAAATCCACACTCATGCTCCAGATAAGCAAATATCTTGCTGACGGCGGAAAAAAGGTGCTGTATGTATCCGGTGAGGAATCCATGAGTCAAATAAAGCTGCGTGCTGCAAGGCTTAAAATAAATACGGCAAACATCTATCTGTACTCCGAAACAGACACCGACACCATAATAAGCAAGACATTGGAGGAAAAGCCCGACTTTTTGATCGTTGACTCTATACAAACAATGAACAAAAAGGATATTGCCTCCGTTCCGGGCAGCATTGCACAGGTAAGGGAAGCCACAAGTGCCTTTATGAATATCGCAAAAAAGGAAAACATTCCCGTGCTTGTTGTGGGCCATGTTACAAAGGACGGCGCAATAGCCGGTCCCAAAATACTTGAACATATGGTCGATACCGTGTTGTATTTTGAAGGGAATGACAATCATTCATACCGTATATTGCGTGCAGTCAAAAACAGATTCGGACCGACAAACGAAATTGCCATATTTGAAATGGCTCAGGAGGGGCTCACCGAAATATTCAACCCGTCAGAGCTGTTTGTGAGCAAGCAGAGCTTTGATGTCCCGGGATCCGTCATAGTATCTTCAATGAACGGCACAATGCCCGTGCTTGTTGAGGTCCAGGCACTCGTTTCGTCAATATTCCACGAGGGACGACCAAAATGCATTGCAGGCGGACTTGATTTTAACAAGCTGTCGCTTCTTTGTGCGGTACTTCAGAATCGTCTGGGTATGGACATATTGAGCAAGGATGTGTTTGTAAATATAACAGGCGGATTAAAGATCTCAGAGCCTGCCATTGATCTTGGCACAACTCTTGCGGTTTATACAGCCGCAAGAAATATAGTCATGCCGAGGGGAACATGCGTTTTTGGTGAGGTAGGTCTTGCAGGTGAGATCAGAGGTGTGCCGTACGCTGAAAAAAGAATATCCGAAGCCGCAAAGATAAATTTCAGAAGGCTGATAATACCAAAGGACAATATGGATGCGGCAAGGGACTACATGGACGATATGGAGATATGCGCGGCAAAAAACATTCGTGAGGCAGCTGAATGGATAGTCGGACATTCCCGTAACGGAGGTCAGCCATGAAGATAGTGCTGATATTGGTCATTATTTTTGCCGTAATATGTATTTTAAGCTTTATCGCAGGTGCAAAATGGTTAAAAATACGCAATTACTACATTGCAAGCGACAAGCTCGACGATAACGGAACAATAACAAGGCTTGTGTTTATATCCGATCTGCATGAAAGGAGCTATGGCAGGGACAACGAAACACTCATTAACAAAATAGATGAGCTTGCTCCCGATGCAATTTTTATCGGCGGAGATACGGTCGATTCGTACGGCAGGGTCGGAGGGGAATATGAGCCCTTGTTTGAATCATTGCCGAAGCTTGCAAAAACATTTCTTATATTGGGTAATCACGAATACAGTGCCAAGCGTAATTATGAAATAATAGGTGTTGCGGAAAATTGCGGAATACGCGTTCTTGAAGACGAAGCAGATACTCTTGTATGCAACGGCAACACACTCAATATAATAGGTATGACAGATTATCTGAGTGAAAATATAATACATCAGACACTTGCGGAAAGATTTGACAGAGTAAATGTACCGTATTATGCCGAACGCTTCAATATAGTACTTTCTCACAGACCGTGTGAGCTCGAAGAAATGTCTCAGAGAGGCATAGATCTCATGCTGTGTGGACATACGCACGGCGGACAAATGCGATTGCCCTTTGTCGGAGGGGTATTTACCCCATCGTGTGCAAAATTGTTTCCCAAATACGATATGGGATATTTTGGAATAAACAAAATGGATCTCATAATCAGCTCGGGACTCGGTGCAAGCACGATCCCGTTGAGGCTGTTCAACAGACCCGAAATAACTGTGATCGATCTCCAGGGCAGAACTCCGTATATAAATACAAAAAAGAAAAAACGGAAATAAAATATCTAAGTATACAGAGCTTCAGGCTCATTTTTGGCAGGAGGATAAACCTCCTGCCTTATTTGTTTTCATGACTCAGATGAAAAAGCATAAAAAATCAGCAGAAGAACCCCTCCTGCTGAAAATTATAACCATCCGTCATGATATGCTTTATCAAGATACCGTATCGTATTCCTTTATTTTTCCGGATGCGGTTTCAAGTATCAATTTATTTATATCGTCATTAAGTATCGTGAGGCATATCTCACTCCTCGAGATGACCTTTTCAAGCTCACTTACGGACTTGCAATCATATATTTTGAGGTAGTCCCTTGCTCGCTTTTTGTAATCGCTCCATTCAATAGACATTCCCTTTTCTCTAGCTATTGCAAGCAGCACAAGCTCTTCCTTTACAAGACGCTCGCACTTTTCCTTAAGCTGCTCAAGATACTCCTCGTATGACATAACATACGAGGAGTATCTTGAGCAGCTTAAGGAAAAGTGCG
>CAYOGO010000044.1:0-7648 GCA_964403405.1 uncultured Lachnospiraceae bacterium
GATCAAGGCTGCAAACCCTGCATATTCTCAGAGCAGAGCAGTTATCGAAACAGCTTTTTACGGCAACAATGTCATAAAAGTTGAGTCAGTTCAACAGGCATATGAATTGGCTGTTAAATCCCCCGGTACGATAGTTACGGATATTCCGGTATACAAGCCCGAAACAATGGGTCTTGCGTCCGATGCAAAGATCCTCGTATTCAACGACGGCTCAGTTACAGGCAGATGCGCTGCTGCAAGACGTATCCTCGGCTCAGAGGGCGTAAACGAAAAGGAATATGCGCTCAAGGTTGCCGATGCAATCTACGATGCAAGATACAAAAAGCTCTACCATGCAGAAGCAGTTATCGGTCTCGATAAGGACTTCATGGTAAAGGCTCACCTTTGCATTCCCGAGGGTGAAGAGAACATCATGTACTCATGGCTCCTCAACTTCCAGTTCATGACGGAAGAATACAAAGCTATGTACAAGGATTCCAAGCTCATTGAGGGTGAAGGCGATATTTACATATTCTCCGATCCTCAGTGGAAGCACCCGGATCATCCGCTCGGCTTGACGTATTTTGATCCTAAGCACAACTGTGCAGCTCTCCTCGGTATGAGATACTTCGGTGAGCATAAGAAGGGTACTCTTACTCTCGCATGGGGCATTGCAAACCGTCACGGTTATGCTTCCTGCCACGGCGGTCAGAAGAGATACAACCTTGCAGACGGCAACAAGTTTGTTGTTTCCGTATTCGGCCTTTCCGGATCAGGTAAGTCCACAATTACTCATGCTAAGCATGACGGCAAGTATGACATCACTGTTCTCCATGATGACGCATTCGTTATATCAACAGAGGACGGTTCATCCGTAGCTCTTGAGCCTACATATTTCGACAAGACACAGGATTATCCGCTCGACAATCCCGACAACAAGTTCCTCGTAACCATCCAGAACAATGCTGTTACGGTTGACGAGGACGGCAAGAAGGTTGTTCTTACAGAGGACCTCAGAAACGGCAACGGACGTGCCATCAAATCCAAGATCTGGTCTCCCAACCGTGTTGACAAGATTGGTGAGCCCTGCGATGCCATCATTTGGCTTATGAAGGATGCTACACTTCCTCCGGTACTCAAAATCACAGACCCTGTTCTCGCTTCCGTAATGGGTGCTACACTCGCCACAAAGAGAACAACGGCAGAAAGACTTGCTGCAGGTGTTGACCCGAACGCTTTGGTTGTTGAACCTTACGCTAACCCGTTCCGTACATACCCTCTCAGCGAGGATTACACAAAGTTCAAGCAGCTCTTTGCTGAAAGAAATGTTGATTGTTACATACTCAACACAGGTTTCTTTATGGATAAGAAAGTTACAAAGGAGATCACTCTCGGTTCCATCGAAGCTATCGTTGAAAACACAGCTGATTTCGTTCCGTTCGGCAACATCGAAAACATGTATTGCCTCAACATCGACGGCTTCAATGCAGACTTCAACGACGCATCCTACGTTGAACAGCTCAAGGCAAGAATGGCTGACAGAATCAACTTTATCCGTTCCAAGGAAACAGCTCAGGGCGGCTTCGACAAGCTTCCCGTGGAAGCAGTTGAAGCTATCGAAAAGCTTTCAAAGCAGATCTGATAATATTTACAAAAAAACGGCAGTCGGCATTTGGCAGATTGCCGTTTTCTATTTAATAAAAATAATGGATAAAACAGTTGTTTTTTTGATTGATAAAATGGTATAATTGCTGTACGGGGGGTGAAGTTTAATGGAATTTATGAACGCTTTCAAGCATTTGGAAAAAACATGCAACGAAATGTATGGTGACATACACGGTGTCAGGCAATATATTGACGAAATGAAAAGCCATCCTGACGGACAAATTTATATCAAAGGCTGGAACCGTGATCTGCAACAGCTTAAATACTATAACCGCGTAAGAAACCAAATATCACATGAACCGGATCGTACCGAAGAAAATATGTGCGACCCCTATGATGCCGCATGGATCGAAGCCTTTCATTCACGGATACTTTCTCAAAATGATCCTCTTTCACTGTACAGAACGACAACCAAAAGCAAATACATGAACAATAATAAAAATATTCAGCAATCACATACTCAAAAATCAACAGCCATCGTTCCTAATAAAAAACCTAACAATAAACCTGCACCAAGCAATGTTGCACTTAAAGTATGCAATGCAGTTGCATGTTTTCTGATCATCATGATCATCATACTCTTGATATTGATAATCCGTCAATTCTTCTGTTGACTTTTTCAGTCCGCCGTTTTGGGCAAATGATCCGTTCACAATAAATCAACAGGTGTCCAAAATGCTGCAATGCATTTCAAACGCCTGTTTAGGTTATATTTACGGCTTATTCAACAAGACGCGTGTTTATTTTTTTGTCAAAATATCCTTATAGAATTCGTAAGCTCTGTTCAATTCGTTGTCATCCGGATGACCTTTCGCCATACCGCCTATAAGTTTAAACGGACCGAACGTATTAAAACTGAAGCAACCGTATTCACCAAGCACATATGCCGATTCTTTTGCGACACTCTCATTTATTGCTTTCGTGTAGCCGTCTTTCTTTGCTCCGTAAGTATAAACAAAAAACACCTTTTTGTTTGCAGGCAAATTATTCTCTGCAAATTTCAGCACCAGCCTGTGAAATTTTGAATAATATATTCCGGATGCAAAACCCACAACATCAAACTGCGTAAGATCAGCATTATCCGTTGCCGTAGCATCAATAAGCGTTATATCATTGTCTTTATTGATCGCATCTATGACCTTTTTTGTGTTTCCGTGATGCTTTGAATAGTAAACTATTGCAGTTTTCATTTATTATCCCCCTTGACATTTTATGGTATTTATATTATTCTATATACGTAAACAAAATACAAGTACGCAAAATAAATGTACATAGTACAATAAGATATATCGGAGATAAAATGAAAAAAAAGCTTACTGCCGAAGAATACATACAAAGAATACTGTCCACACATCCTGCCGATAATTGTCCCATGCGGCGAACGCTGGAGCTTATAAGCGGCAAATGGAGAACACACATAATATATGAATTATGCAAAAAGCCTGTTTGCAGATTTGGAGAGCTAAAAAAGGCACTACCTCAAATAACAAACACAATGTTGTCCAACACATTGAAGGACCTTGAGGAATACGGTATCGTGCACAGGGAGCAATTCAATGAGATACCGCCACATGTGGAATACTCCCTTACGGAAAAGGGCAAGGCATTACTGCCGACCTTTTTGGAGCTTGCAAAATGGGGAGAAAGCTATTTGGACGAGTAAAAATAAATGCGAAATGACTTGAAATATCGTCATTTCGCATTTTTGTCAATCCACCGTTACAAACAGACAACCGCCGTTGCACAGTCTCATTTCGTAATAGCCATCGTCACTCAGCGTTACATCCAATTCTTCGCCATTCAGATAGAACGTCGCATTATCGCCGTTTATTTTGAGCTTTATCACAGCACCTCTGTTCGCATTGCAGCTCTGAACATTGAGCTCGTCGATATTCAGAATAATATATGCGTTTCCTTCGCCGTCCTTTTTATCAAAATGTCCGACAAGATACTTCTGGCTTGTTATGTCGTTATTGTCCTTGTCAAGCATTTCCTCAAGAACATCGTCAAAACCCGCCTCGCTCTTGTCAAAACTGCTGCCTACAAGATATGCTCCCGTATTTTCGTATTGCGAATACAACTTCGACATTTTTTCTATCTCCGCATTTGCAGTCTGTGCGTCATACCAGTTGTTCCTCAGACTGAAGTCCTTATTTACGAGACATTCATTGTAGGTCCACGTTTCCCCCGGCTCTATTTGAAGCAGATTTGTTACATCAGCATAGCAGAAATAATTGATTCCCTCTGCGCCGAAGCACATTGAAATATATCCCGCCATGCGGAATGCCTTATGCGTAAATATTCTTAAGTTGTTCTTATCCCTGTCTCGTGATTCAAGGTATAACCACAGATCCTGACCGTTCTTCTCGCTGACAGCCTTAGCCTTTTGAAGCATCGAGATGTAATCCAGCCATTCCGCATCGGTAATGCTATAATTTTTCATATACCTGTCAAAGCCTGTGATCTGAGTATTTGAAAGATAGTCATTTTCGGTCAAAAAATTCCATACCTGTTGAGACGGCAAGTGATTTACATAGCATTTCCAGCCGTATTTTGAATATTTCTCCTTAAAGTTCTCCGCAAGCAAATGCATTGTCGGTATGAGATCAGTTCCGGGCTCATCGTAAAGATATATACCGTATACCATCGGATTTTTCGCCAAAAACTCCTCATACGGAACAGTTACCTCGTGTGTTGCAAAATCGGCAGGCGATGACGTCATAAAATACATCTCGTACCTCACGCACCATGTTGCAACATCCTTGCAGTTTTCCTCCGTAAAGAACTGTGCCGCACCGTACAGATTGTACAACGTCAACAGATTAAAATGTCCATCCTTTGCGTCCCTTACTGCCTTTAACGTAAACAGCTCGTTAAATGCGTTATGTGCCGCTATTATAAACGCCGGAGCTTCATATTTATATACAAATTCACCGCCTATGTCCTTTGCAGGCTCACTGTACACATCCTCAACATCATCATAGCCGAGATAATTGTTTATAAAATCATATGCAGCTCGCATATCGGAATAATATGTCTTTCCGCCGAGGATTATATTTTTGTCCTTATCAACGCAAATAACATAATCCATCTCGCTCTCAAGGCTGTCCACCCTTTCGTCAAATTCCGTTTCAACGCTTGAGCTTGCAAAGATTATGTAATTTTTACCCGTCACCGAGCTTGTTTTGTCGCTCACTGCATCGGGTCTCTTGCCCGAGAGCTTTTCGATAACATTCCTTAAAAGCTCGACCTCTCTCATTTGCCGAGGTGCCTCATAATGCTCCGGATACAGCACCGTATAGTTGCCGAGAGCCTTTACCTCTTCGCTTACGGGTATCGGTGTGGGCGTCGGCTCCGGCGTTTGGGTCGGCTCCGGCGTTTGGGTCGGCTCCGGCGTTTGGGTCGGCTCCGGCGTCGGTGTTGCCGTCGCATCCATCGACGGTGATGCAGGTACATCTATTGACGGCGTTGTTGCCGCACAGCCTGCCGCAGTAAAAACAGTCAGCAGTGTTAAAAAGACCGTAATTATTTTTTTCACGTTTTGTCCTCCGAATTATTAATTCGAAAATATTATATCAAAATCATAAAATAATGTCAATCCTTTTATGCTTTTAATGAAAAAGATCGGAAAGAAACGCTTTATTTTCTCCGATCTGTATTTATTTGTGATATTTGGTGCCGTGCATTATCGTATAAGCTCTGTATATCTGCTCCGACAAAATAACTCTTACAAGCTGATGCGGAAACGTCATTTTTGAAAACGATATTCTACAATCGGCTCTTTGCTTTAGCTTTTGTGACATTCCGTACGATGAGCCTATCAAAAACACAACATCGCCCTCGCTCATAACGCCTATATCGGCAAGCTTTTGGGAAAGTGCCTCAGATGTCATCTGCGTTCCTTCAATACACAGTGCAAAAACATAGCTTCTGTCGGAAATGTATTTCATTGCAAGTGCCGCCTCAGCATCAAGTGCCTGCTCGATCTCCTTTTGTGACGGCCTTTGGGAAAGCGGCTCCTCACTTATTTCGGTAACGGTAAACCTACAATATGCGGAAAGTCTCTTTGCATACTCATTTACGGCGTCACGCCAAAAGGTCTCCTTTAATTTACCGAAGCAGACTACATTCACTCTCTGCATCAGCCGATAGCCTCCAATGCAGCCTTAAGCGATCCGTATGATTGCTCAATTGCAAATACAGCAGGCTCCACGCCCTCAAATTCAAGTGATACCGCACCGTTGTAGCCGCTGTTCTTAAGTATTTTAAGGCATTGGTAAACAGGAACATTGCCGTGACCGAAAATTGCACCTCTCAAATAATTACATCCCCTTGTATTGAACCAGCCGCTTTGTGCAATGAAATGTTCATTACCGCTCTTAAAGTGGAAATCCTTTGCGTGAACATGAGCAGCATACCGTGCCATTCTGCCAACCGCCTTTACGGGGTCCTCGTCTGCGCACATAAAATTACCTATATCCACCAATGCGGCAAAATTAGGGTTGTTGACTGTATTGATAAGCTCCTCCACAATAATGCTGTCCTGCATTATATATCCGTGATTCTCAACAAGGAGCTTTACATTCTTTTCCGCAGCATAATCCGCCACAATATTTACTCCCCTTGCAATTACCTTTATTGCTTCCTTTATTCCGCCGTTGCCGACTGCCTTTAGGCTTCCGCCCAATGTGTCACATCTCATCATGGGTGCGCCAAGAGTCTGTGCCATATCAACAAGATGCTTTGCCTTTTCCACCGAGCCATCAAAATTATCCAGATAATTGACACCCGCATCAAGGCTATATATTTTGAGACCCTCCTCTCCGCATGCGTCATGGAAGAATTTCATAGAATCCATATCGGAATAATCTTCCCATTCCATGCCGTCAAGGAACTCCATGCCGTCAAATCCCATTTTCTTTGCATGCTTTATTGCATCCAAAAGAGTGAACGAATCGCTCAATGCTCTGCAATAGCTGTATGCACTTACACTTATTTCCATATTTATTTCCTCTCTGATATTAAAAATTACCGTTTTTTAACATATTTTTTATCGCTTCAAAGCTTTCCGCGCTTATAACATGTTCTATTTTACACGCATCCTCGGATGCAACACTGTCGCTCACACCTATCCTCTTTAACCAATCCGTGAGCATTGTATGGCGTTCATACATCTTTTTTGCAATGGCTGTGCCCTTGTCCAGCAGATGTATGTAGCCGTTTATGTCCATATCTATATATTCCTCTTCGCGCAAGCGCTTCATTGCAACGCTTACGCTCGCCTTTGAAAATCCAAGCTCATTGGCAATCTCAACCGACCGTACAGAGCCGTTACGTTGCTGCAATATGAGTATTGTTTCAAGATAATTTTCCGCAGATTCCTGTATTTTCATAATTCAACCTCCGTACCGTCATATATCAACGCCAAGAAAACGCTTTGCCAAAATTCCCACAAAGAACGAAATTACAGCCACACCTATGCTTATAAGTGCCATCTCAAGAAATCTCGACTTAAAGCCCGTGCCCTGTGCAACCGATGTGTAGTATGTAAATCCCGCAATAATGAGCACCACCATAACAAGCATGCAGACCAATGCCGCAACGTAATGTGCACTGTCAAATATCATATATGGTGCTATGAGCAGCACAACGGTTATAAGGTACGCAATGCCCGTATACGCACACGATTTAAGTGCATCCGTTCTGCCCTGTGTTCTTGCTGATAAAAACTCACTCGACGCCATAGAGAATGTTGCAGATATGCCTATTATGAGACCCGAAAGAGCTATAAGCCCCGTATCCCTCATTGCAAACGTAAAGCCCGCCAATGAGCCCGTAAGCTCAACAAGTGCATCACTCAACCCCAACACCATACTGCCGACGTATTGCAGACGCTCTTCATCAAGCATATTGAGCAATGCGCTTTCATGTTCCTCCTCCTGTGAGAGTATGTATTTACTCTCCTCTCACAGGAGGAGGAACATGAAAGCGCATTGCTCAATAT
>CAYOGO010000045.1:0-7507 GCA_964403405.1 uncultured Lachnospiraceae bacterium
CGGGTACATGGAGCAGCTTGAACAGATGCAGCAGATGGACATGGAGGTAACGACCGAATTCATTGTCATGGCGTCAATGCTGTTGTTTATAAAGTCAAGGAGCATGCTTCCGAAGCCCACTGAGGACGGTGAGAGCGAGGATCCCGAGGAGGAGCTTAAACGCCGACTCATAGAATATAAAATGATAAAAGAGGCAACGCTTCTCCTACAGGAGCGTGAAGGTGAATTTTCGGGTATTTACGCAAAATTGCCCGAGGAATATGAATATGACGTGTCCGAAACAGAGTTTAAAAGTCTTGGAATGCACAGGCTTGCGGAGGCATTCGGCAGCATATTGTCAAAAAAGCCTTTTTTACAAACAGAGGATAATTACATAAAATTAAAAAGGGATCCTATGACAATAACACAGGCAATGGATCATATAAAATATACGCTTGTTGATACACCAAATGTTCTTTTTGAAAAGATATTTGAAAGATTCAATACAAAAAAGGACATAATAACATTGTTTATAGGTATGCTTGAATTATTAAAGGAAAATGTGATCTCCGTTTATCAGGAGCATACTTATGCACCTATAACGGTACTCAGAGGTAGCTCATGGACGAACGAGAACAGATCGGAATAATTGAATCCGTGCTTTTTATGGCAGGCGAGCCTGTAAAAATAAAGGATATTGCATCGCTTTTTGAAATAACGACGGATCAGGCGCAAATGCTCATGGACAATGTCATTGCAGAATATAAATCGATCCACAGCGGACTTGGGATCGTCTGTCTGGACGGTAATTATCAGCTCGTAACGAGAAAGGAATATTCTCCTTGGATAGAGAAATTTCTCGGCATTGACAAGAAAAAGCAGCTCCCGGCATCACTTGTGGAGACCGTTGCCGTGGTTGCATACAAACAGCCCATAACAAGAGCAGAAATAGAATACATCCGTGGTGTAAAATGCGATTATTCTGTAAAAAAATTATTGGAATACGGGCTTATAGAGCAATCGGGCAAAAAGGATGTTCCCGGAAAGCCCTTTTTATACGTCACGACACCTAAATTTTTGAGAACATTCGGGATCTCCACATTGGATGAGCTTCCGCAGGTCGAGGTGACAGAGGATGACGAGCAGGAATTATAAAGATATTTATACAAGGCAAATGTCTTGGGGAGGAATAAAAGATGTATAAAATAGTAAGAAAGAAAGAGCTGAATCCAACTGTAACATTGATGGATATATACGCTCCGTTGGTAGCCAAAAAGGCACAACCGGGGCAGTTCATTATACTCCGTGTTGATGAAGACGGAGAAAGAATACCGCTTACAATTGCAGATTACGATCGTGAGGCAGGTACTGTAACGATCATATTTCAGATAGTAGGAGCCACAACGGAAAGACTTAATCATCTCAAAGAGGGCGACAGTCTTTGCGATTTTGTCGGACCGCTTGGCAGAGCCACACAAACAGAGGGCAAGAAAAAGGTTGCCGTTGTAGGTGGCGGTGTTGGATGCGCCATAGCTTACCCCGTTGCAAAGAAATTCTTTGAGCAGGGCACGGAGGTCCATGCAATAGTCGGCTTCAGAACAAAGGATCTTGTAATTCTTGAGGATGAATTCAAAGCTTCAAGCACTAAATTCGTTATGATGTCGGACGACGGCAGCTGCGGCGAAAAAGGTCTTGTAACAGATGCTCTCAGAAAGCTCATTGAATCGGGTGAGCAGTATGATGAGGTCATCGCAATAGGTCCGTTGGTAATGATGAAATTTGTATGCAAGCTCACAAAGGAATTCGGCATAAAGACAGTTGTTTCAATGAACCCGATCATGATCGATGGTACCGGTATGTGCGGCGGCTGCAGATTGACAGTCGGCGGAAAAACAAAGTTCGCATGCGTTGATGGTCCTGAATTTGACGGCCACGAGGTGGATTTTGATGAAGCCATGGCAAGAGGTGCCATGTACAAGCAGTTTGAACGCAAGGCGCATGAGGATGTATGCAATCTTTTCAAGACGGAGGTAAAATAAAATGGCAAATATGTCTTTGAAAAAGAATGAGATGCCGTCACAGGCACCCGATGTAAGAAATAAAAATTTTCTTGAGGTTACTCTCGGCTACACCGAAAAACAGGCAATAGATGAGGCTAAGAGATGCCTTAACTGTAAAAACAAGCCCTGTGTAGGCGGTTGCCCGGTAAAAATATATATTCCTGATTTTATAGCAAAGGTTGCACAGGGCGATTTTGCGGGTGCATATGATGTTATAGCAAAATCAAGTTCACTTCCCGCTGTTTGCGGCAGAGTTTGCCCTCAGGAAACACAGTGCGAAAGCAAATGTGTGAGAGGTATTAAGGGAGAGCCTGTTGCAATAGGCAGACTTGAGCGTTTTGTTGCAGATTGGCACAACGCACATTCCGATGCATCTCAGATAAAGCCCGTTGAGTCAAACGGTCACAAGGTTGCGGTAATAGGATCGGGTCCCGCAGGACTTGCTTGTGCAGGCGATCTTGCTAAAAAGGGCTACAAGGTTACGGTGTTTGAAGCACTCCATACAGCAGGCGGCGTGCTTGTTTACGGTATACCTGAGTTCCGTCTCCCCAAAGCGATAGTAAAAAAGGAGATAGAGGGCCTCAAGGCACTCGGCGTTGATATACAGACAAATGTCGTTATAGGTAAGACTATTTCAATAGATGAATTGCAGAATGACTACGGCTATGAAGCTGTGTTTATTGGCTCCGGTGCAGGCTTGCCCATGTTTATGAACATACCGGGTGAGAATTACAAGGGCGTTTATTCCGCAAATGAGTTCCTCACGAGAATAAATCTCATGAAAGCTTACAAGGACGGCAGCGATACACCCGTTCAGCACCCCAAAAAGGTTGCAGTCGTTGGCGGTGGCAATGTTGCAATGGATGCTGCAAGATGTGCTAAGCGCTTGGGTGCAGAGGTTTATATAGTTTACAGGCGTGGCATGGAGGAGCTTCCTGCAAGACGAGAATAAATCTCATGAAAGCTTACAAGGACGGCAGCGATACACCCGTTCAGCACCCCAAAAAGGTTGCAGTCGTTGGCGGTGGCAATGTTGCAATGGATGCTGCAAGATGTGCTAAGCGCTTGGGTGCAGAGGTTTATATAGTTTACAGGCGTGGCATGGAGGAGCTTCCTGCAAGACGTGAAGAGGTCGAGCACGCACAGGAGGAGGGCATCATATTCAAGCTGCTCACAAACCCCGTTGAAATATACGGTGACGAAACAGGCTCCGTAAGAAGCATGAAATGTGTTGAGATGGAGCTCGGCGAGCCCGATGCATCCGGCAGACGTAAACCGATAGTCAAGGCAGGCTCTGAGTTTGAGCTTGATGTTGATTGTGTTATAATGTCGCTCGGAACATCACCCAATCCGCTCATAAAGTCCACAACAAAGGGATTGGACACAACTCCTAAGGGCTGCATAGTTGCAGATGAGCATGGTCTTACATCTCGTGAGAATGTATATGCAGGCGGCGATGCCGTTACAGGTGCCGCAACGGTAATTCTTGCTATGGGTGCGGGCAAAACTGCCGCAGCAGCCATTGACGAAAAATTAAAATAAAAAAACACAGAGCAAAACCATACATGTATTGACATAGGCATTGCACTAAAATGTAATGCCTATATTTTACGGTAATGCACAGTTTATCGGACATACGAAAAAGAACTGTTTTATAACGATACATGGATATTTCAATCAAATATAAAAAAACGGATGATGAATCAAAATGGATACAATGTATTTTATAAATAGCGTACTTGGATCGCTATTCCTGATATGCTATGCATATCAACTCATTTACATACTTATTGCCCTGATAAAAAAGCGGCGTCCGCACAAGGCAAAGGAAATAATATATCACAGCTTTGCAGTTATGATATCTGCACGAAATGAAGAAACCGTAATTGCTGAGCTCCTGAACAGCATAAAAAATCAGACATACCCTGCTGACAAGATCACATTATTTGTTGTTGCCGATAACTGTACGGACTCCACCGCACAGATAGCGCGAAATGCAGGTGCTGTTGTGTATGAAAGAAATGACAGCGTCAATGTCGGCAAGGGCTATGCACTTGATTTCTTGTTAAAGCACATAAGTGAGGATTATGCAAGGGATGCATTTGATGCATTCTTCGTATTTGATGCTGACAATATCCTCTCCCCTGCTTACATAGAGGAAATGAACAAAACATACTGTGACGGGTACAAGGCGTTGACAAGCTACCGTAATTCCAAAAATTACGGTGATAATTGGATCTCTGCCGGATATGCATTATGGTTTTTGAGAGAATCAAAATACTTAAACAATGCACGTATGATACTCGGCTCAAGCTGTGCTATCTCAGGAACGGGATTTATGATAGATCGCTCATTTTTGGAGGATGAAAACGGCAATAAGGGCTGGCATTATTTCCTTTTGACTGAGGACATAGAGTTTACAGCCTCAAGCATAGTTGACGGAAGAATAATAGGCTATTGCGGTGATGCGGTGCTCTATGATGAACAGCCCGTAAAATTCCGTCAATCTTGGGACCAGCGTATGCGTTGGGCAAAGGGTTATTTGCAGGTATTCAAGAATTACGGCTCAGGTCTGATCAAGGGTATGCGACGTTATAATTGCAATGACAACAAGGAAAAGGTCAAGAGACGCAAGGCTTGCCGTTTTTCATGCTTTGACATGACAATGACCATAATGCCTGCCATGATACTGTCCGGTATCCTGTTCACATTGGATATAATACTCGGCTTAGTGCTTTTGATTGGGTACAACGATGTTCGTAATGGTATCACGATGCTTTCATTGCCCAT
Source organism: uncultured Lachnospiraceae bacterium (assembly GCA_964403405.1). Taxonomy (GTDB): domain Bacteria; phylum Bacillota; class Clostridia; order HGM11327; family HGM11327; genus SIG351. Next base: position 4,830 of record CAYOGO010000045.1, read on the forward strand.
TATCGATGCAAGCGTCCTAACATTCTTTATAGGTCTGATAACGACAATAACTGAGTGGAATCAAATACATACAAGCATCCCCAAAAAGATACTTTACACCTTCACATTCCCGTTGTATCCTGTTCACATTGGATATAATACTCGGCTTAGTGCTTTTGATTGGGTACAACGATGTTCGTAATGGTATCACGATGCTTTCATTGCCCATTATCGATGCAAGCGTCCTAACATTCTTTATAGGTCTGATAACGACAATAACTGAGTGGAATCAAATACATACAAGCATCCCCAAAAAGATACTTTACACCTTCACATTCCCGTTGTTTATGCTTACCTACATACCGATCGCTCTTGTAGCAGTCTTCAGCAAAAAGGTTGAGTGGAAGCCGATAAAGCATACAAAAAAGGTACGTCTTGAGGATATCCGTGCTGACGGTACAAAAAAATGATAAAAAGCAAAAAATACCGTCGAAAAATGCGAAAATATATTTTTCGGCGGTATTTTTATACTTGTTCTTCCCTGCATGTTCAATAATGAGTCATGTGTTTTACAGCATGCTGCAACGTTCCATTATATTTGCGTTCCATCATGCTACTTTACGAGGACAAAAATATTTGAGACTGTCACTGAAATATAAACACCGTCCTTCGTTGCATCCATACTTATCCCAGAAACGTAATTCATTACCCTGCAGAATCGGCTGACATCTTCACCGTAAATATCAAAGACTGCAAACTCAGCTGTTATTCCGCCGTGCTCCTCTTTGGAACCCTGCTCCGAAAAATCGAACGTTCCGTAATTTTCTTGTGCTGTCTGAAGAAAAAAAGTCCAACAGCTCAACATACTTTTTTACGGTTATTGTCGTATCATTAAAATGTATCTGCCGATATATTAACGGGGCTGTGTTTGCCGTTCGCTTATATAGTATTGGTTTACGTTGTAACGCTATTCTGCAAATAAGGCGATCATTGTCGCAAAGCAACGGCTTTATACCCGTTTTTTGGATAACATTAAGGCGGTAACCGCAAAAGTGATCACCGCTCGTTTTTGATTTCGTTCATGCTTAATCAAATATGCTTACTGCATACAGATCATGCTTTTTTATTTTTTTCCTTGGCACGCTTATCCTGTATTATCTGCATGTGCTCAGCCGTTATAAGCTCAACATTATTCTCTCTTGCCCAATCCACACAGCCCTTGAGCACAAGCGAAAGAAATACCCTCGGCACGCCGAGAACCGTCTGCAATGCTTCATCGGTAAATTTTATTTTATCATCGACCCTGTCTGCCGCATATCGAACCGATTCAAGTGACGCCTTTCTCATCTGCAAGAGTTCAGCTCTCATCCTTGACTTCCTGTGAAACCAGAAATACTTTGAATCACGATATCCGTAATCCACGGGAAGCGGCGGAAAATCCTTTGCACGCACGCCGTTGATTATTGCGTCACTGTACTTCTTTTTCATCAGAATTTTATCAACCCTGAGAATAAAATGGGCACCGAATTTGCTTGTGATACCGTTAAAATCATGGTACGGACCCTCATATCCGTTCAGCTCACCAGCAACATCCCTGTCCGCACCGTCAAGCTCTCGCATCCACGTGCATTCGATCGCCTCAATAGCATCCGTCAGCACCATTGGTCTTTCCTCGCCTGTTTCTTCCTCTATCATACTCTTTTCCAGTTTGAAATTGCACTTCGGCATCTTATCCGACGGCTTATCTCCCGGCCACGAAAGCTTTACCGCCTCCTTAAAGGTTGCAGGCTTATCATCAATGAAATTGAGAGTGCATTTGCCGTTTCTCAATATATTCTGTGCGGTATTGGATGAATTACGACAGCACAAAAGCATTGCGTAATAGTCCTTTCCCGCAACATAATACGGTTGCACCAATGAATACGGACCGAGCGTGGTGCTTCCGTCCTCGCAAAGCGTACTGATTATTACTGTTGGCATTGGAAAATAAAGGGACGTTTGATAAAAATTGTCCACGATCCTAAGATTTTCAAAGCTACTCATATTTATCTTCTCCGATCTGTTTTGTTTGCTGTCAACGTTAAATCAGACAGTACCACCTGCTTATATTTATCCGTTAACAGTATATTTTTTACAAACACATATGTCATGTGTAAATTTCAATTATCCTTTTTAATATTTCCACATCTGCCGGACAAAATTCATATTTTTTTCCGTTTCATGCGGCGTTATCCACTTGATATCATTATGCTCAAGCCTTTTGGGCTCGCCGTGGGCAATTTTTGAATCAAACAACGTCAGATGCACCGTTATGTCGGGGTACTCGTGTACAATATCCGTAAAAACATCATCAATGGATATTAGCACGTCAAGCTCTTCCCTGCACTCACGTATGAGTGCTTGCTCCTTTGTTTCACCTGGCTCGACCTTGCCACCGACAAATTCCCAAAGGAGGGCTTGACAATAACAATATCAACATCCATCACCCTATTCTTGTACTTTATCATAGGCATATCCCCAAAAATAGAGTAGGCTGCACAGATTGAATACATAAAAAATCAAAACCACAAAAGTTATGTCGTTTCGAATAAGGCGGCATAGTGCTGTTTTATCACATCTGCATTACAGCGACTTCATCACATCGAGCAACGCCTGATAGCTGTCCACCACATCATAGACAACATTTTCGTTGCTGATTG
>CAYOGO010000046.1:0-7418 GCA_964403405.1 uncultured Lachnospiraceae bacterium
ATATTAAAGCTACTGCCGTGAGTTATCAGCACCTTTTCTTTTTTGAGCAGATCAAAAGCAAATTGCTCGTCATTCTCGAATCTGTACATTGATGTATCGATCTTCGGGAAAATATAAAATGCGGAATTAGGTCTGACTACGCTCATACCCGGAATGGCACTCAATCTGTCGTATATATAATTACGTTGCTCGTAAATTCTTCCTCCCGGCATGAGCAAAAGATCTGCACTTTGTATTCCGCCCAACGCAGTCTGAATTATTGACTGTGCAGGCACATTTGAGCACAAGCGCATTGTTGACAACAGATTCAAGCCTTCAATATATCCCTTTGCCTTTGATTTATCTCCGCTGAGGCACATCCAGCCGCATCTGTAACCTGCAACTCTGTGCGATTTTGACAATCCGTTAAAATTGACCATAAAAAGATCCGGCGCCAATGATGCTATGGCTGTATGCTCAAGACCATCCATTACAAGCCTGTCGTATATCTCGTCGGCAAAGATTATGAGCTCATGCTCCCTTGCAACATCAACTATCTGCTGCAATACCTCCTTGGGATAGAGTACACCCGTCGGATTATTCGGATTTATGACAACTATGCCCTTTGTATTCGGCGTTATTTTATTTTTTATATCGTCAATATCCGGGAACCAGCCTGATTTTTCATCGCATACATAATGCACCGCCTTGCCGCCTGCAAGCGTTACGGATGCTGTCCACAGAGGATAATCAGGTGCAGGAATAAGAATCTCATCACCATTGTTGAGCAAGCCCTGCATCGACATCGTTATGAGTTCTGACACGCCGTTACCTGTATAGATGTCATTTATATCCACATTAGGTATTCCCTTAAGCTGGCAATACTGCATTATCGCTTTTCTTGCCGAAAAAAGTCCCTTTGAGTCACTGTATCCCTCACAGTCACGGAGATTATACATCATATCGCGGACTATCTCATCAGGTGCTGTAAAACGGAACGGTGCAGGGTTGCCTATGTTCATACGTATTATCTGTATGCCCTCTGCAGTCATTCTGTTTGCCTCGTCCATGACGGGACCTCTTATATCATAACAAACATTGTCTAATTTTCTTGATTTTTCTATCATTTTCACACCTCTGTATTTTGTTGAAGAAAAGCCCCAAACACTCCGTAAGGAATGTTTAGGGCGAATTGAATCCGTGTTACCACCTAAATTTGGGAAATATCCCACACTCTGCCGACACCGTTGATGTCGTACCCCTTGATAACGGAAGGCTACCGTTGAAGCCTACGCAGCAAAAATGCTTTCGGTCCAATGCTCAGGGACTGCTTCACGGTATACCTCGCAATGGCTTGCACCAAACGCCATCTCTCTTATGCTGAGGACTGACCGCTACTCTTTCCCGTCATAGCTTTTATCATTATAATTATAACTCAATACAGACTTTTTGTCAACATTTTTTTGCAACATAACAATGTTTTTTCTTAAAATATATTTTAAGATATAACAAAAAGGACGGAAGTCTTTCCGTCCTTTGTAATAACCATATTAACCCTTGATACCTGTGCTTGCAACACTCGCCATGAATTTCTTCTGGATGAACATGTATCCGATAAGCAGTGGCAACAAGCTGAGGAATGTTGACCACATCATCAACTGCTCTGTGCCCTTCATTCGTTCTTCGTCACTTGACTCAAATATCGTGCTTACCAAGTTTGTAGCACCGTTACCACTGTTCGTTATAAATACATTGTACATTCTCAACGACATAAATGTCGGCTTTGTTACATCTGCTGTCTTTACAAACGCCGTAGGTTCATAAAGATCATTCCAATGCCATACTGCAGACAAGATTATCGAAACGACAATGGCAGATGATGTCAAAGGAAGCATTATTCTTCTGAATGTTCCGAAAATGCCGCAACCGTCAATCATTGCTGCCTCTTCAAGCTCCTTAGGCAATCCGGCATATACCTGTCTGAATATGAATATAAACAGACCGCCGTTAAGACCGCATCCGAGGAAGCAAGGTACTATGATCTTCATGTTTGTCGACCAATTAGAAAGGTTGATAACCGACAGATTTAACGTATCACCGAAATTCGGGAAGTTGAGCTGATACAAGTAGGTCATTGTAGTTGTAAAAGTCTGTGCAGGTATTACCAGTGTTATGAGAACACACGCAAACACCAAGCCTCTGCCGAGGAACTTCATTCTGCCGAGTGCATATCCAACCAATGCACCGGAAATAACATGACCCAAAGTACACAAAACAACAAGCTTAACAGTCTCCCACAGTGTTTCGCCGAATGCCAACGCCTTTACACCAAGATCGATATTAGCCTGGTATATAGGTCTTGTCGGTATCCACGTAACGCCTGCATCCGCAAAGTCGATAGGTGACTCAATACCTGAAATAACCATGTAAACGATCGGTATAAGGAATACGAGGGCAAAATCCGTAAGTATTGTATACATAAATACCTTACCTATAAAGCTGCTCCAGAATTTCCTTGTTTTCAAAAGATTAAAGAATCTTTTTCTACGGGACAACAATTCAGTTTTTTCATTCAAATTTATATTCATTTCTATATCTGACATAAAACTACCTCCTTTAATCCCTTCCGCCGTTCTTCTTTATTATCGGGTTCATTATAAGGAATACACCCACTATAAAAACCAACGAGAGTAATGTATATACCCATGATACCGTCGCAAGTACTTCGCCCGTTGCCGGTGTCAACGTAACATCCGGAACTGTCATGTAGTACGATGCAAACGGATTCTTTGCGTCCGAATGCTTTATTATCAATGTGTATACCAAGCAAAGCAATATTGTAGGTGTCATCATCGGCAATGTGATCTTCCAGAACTGCTCCCACTCTGTTGCACCGTCACAGTAAGCAGACTCATACAATGTCTTTGATATACCCTGCAAGCCCGTTAAATACAACAATACCTGTACACCGGTCTTCCACAATGCACTGACAAATACAGTAAAGAATTTAAGTATAACGGCAACCATATCCGATCCTCCGAGGTAGAACAGGAATCCACCGGGGATGGAAATTGACAAACCGTCCGACATGTACTTAGACATGATGTTGTAAGCATAACCTGAGCCGATCAACACGGGCAGGAAGAATATTGCTCTGTATGTTGACTGTCCCGGCATTTTCTTGTTCAACAATATTGCAAAGAAAAATGCCAAAACATTTACAACCGGTAACTCGATTATCGTATCCTTCAAATACGTTGTACATGCTGTGAGCAATCTTGCATCAACGTCATTTACGAATTTATCGTAATAGTTAAAGAGCAAGTCCTTATTCCACTGCATTGTCATTGCACCTGAAGACAAAATTACCTTTGAAAAGCTCATCTGCAAGGAAATTACCAGCGGAGCGAGCTTAAACAATGCAAATCCTATTATAAAGGGTAATGCAAATATCAAGCCGGCTATCGCATATCTGTCCTGGTACTTAAGTCTTCTTATCTTCTTACGAGGCTTTGCCTGAACAATGGCAGCTTCACCGTTATCATTTATCTGAACTTCATCAAGCTCAACAGCTTCGGCATTTACCTGTACGGCTTCAGCTTCAGCTTCGATATTCTTTTCTTTCTTTTTTGCCATAATTCAAACCTTAACCTTTCACAACAAGATAATCCATAGGTTCAACGAGTGTATCAGCCGATATCTTTATTCTGAATTCGCTGTAATTTACGTAAACCTTAGTCCCGTCAGCGTATTCTGTCACATACACATTCTCCATGACCTCATCATGTCGTACTATTGTCTGTGTATAAAGTGAGCCGAATTCTTCCTTGAACATCTTATACTTATCTACGACCTTTTCGGACCAATCATCAAACTTAGCTGAGAACATGTTACTCATTTCTGTATCAAGGAGCTTACTTGTTTCTTCAGCAGCAAGCTTGTAATACGGAATGTAACCGAACTCGATCCACTTGAGAGTCTGTATCGTTTCGTCATAGAACGTATTTCCTGCGATCGAAGTGTACGGAATATATCCGTGAAGAACCATTTGTGCAAACGGTACACTTCTTGTTGTTGACGGATAGCCTGTATCGGTTGACGGCAGGTCATATATCCAATCTGCGTAAGCAAGCGAATAGCTGTTGCCGTACCAAACTGCATTCTTACCGAAATCTTCCTTTGACTCTGCAAGGATCTGTGTGAAGTACGCTTTTGTATCCTTCTTATAGTAATGGTTCTGAGCATAGCTGAAATCGTACAGATAATAAGCTAACATCTCATAGTTAAGACCGGAAATACCCTTATCCTTAAAGTATTCAAGGTAGATATCGTTGTATCTGTCAAGCATTACCATAGGTGCTATGAGGTAAAAGCCTCCGCCCCATCTCATCTGCATTGCAAGGTCCTCAAGGTCTCTTGCAGTGTCTCTCGACTGTCTGAACTTTGTTGTATCGCTCGTTGCCCTTACCATGTTGACCTGCATAAATATGTCAAAGCCAAGCTTACCGGTAAGCTCTGTCAGCTTTTTCAAGCCGTTCGTTCCGCCTATCTTTGAATAAACAGGCGTTACCTGCTTGTAAGAGGTACCGTACTTCTGCCATGATGACATATTCAAAAGCATGTCACTTACGCCTGCCTCATGAAGCTGCTCTATCATGTCATAAGCTTGATCGAATGTAGTCATAACAACGGATGTGTTACCGAAAGCACCTTCTTTAACTGTGTTCATGAAAATATCAAGTGCAAGAGGCATTTCGTCATCATCTGCGATCGAATCATTCAAAAGATCGTTTTCAATCAGATAATTTCTGTATGTCTTTGCAAAGCCTGAATAATTTGCATCCTCACCGCTTGAGAAATAGTACTTAACTCTGTACAAGCCATCATATGCGTGGTTATCTCCACTATACCATGACCAACCCTCAGTAGCAGGATTACTTCTTGACATACCTATCGGCTTTGTCATAAAGCTGGGATAAACGATATTATAATTTGTCATATTACCACTCGGTGAGTAATTGATCAAAGCTCTCTCTTCACCGTCAGTGATTATTCCGAAAAACGCATCATGATTTTTCTTCATACCGAATACCGGATAAAGAACAGGCATAATGCTTTCCCTCTCCGCTGCCATCAACTGGTAGAGTCCCGAAGCACCCTTTCTTGCAGGCGCATAGACCATTATATTTGTTGAATTTTCAGCTGAAGAATGATTTGTTGTGAACTCTGCAATACTGCCTGAGCCATCAGGAAGAAACGCATATCCGCTGTCTCTGTCCGAAGCTGCACCGAAATAAGGCATTATCGCAAACTCGATCGTTTTGTGATATCCTATACCAGTGCCTCCACCGGATAAGCCGTCACTGCCTGAATCGTACTTATTGTCATCACGATTTTCGCACGAAACGATCAATGTATTATCTTCTTCATTAAGTTCAAAATCTACGGTCATAACGTAGCCGACTCTGCTCTTGTCGATCTGTATACGAACACCATTGTTAAGTGCCGTATAATCGATCTTGTGGTATGCGTTCTCATTGATCAATGATGAGCCACCACCTGTTTCCTGCAAAAGCACAAAGTCCATTGCAGAATACCATGTTGACGTCAACAGTGAATTTGTCTGTCTGTCATTTGAATAGAATACAAACAACGAACGGAATTTATCCAAGCTGTCGTCATACGCCTTACCCGTTGAAACTTCGATCATACTACCTTCGATTTTACTGTCAAGGTAGCCATCCTTTTTAAGGTCACTGTCGTTAACTGTTGAAGCCCATATCGTGCCTGACTCCTTATTAAGAATAGCCAAACTTACATTTGCTTCCATTATGTACATGGCAAGCTTTTCTGTTTCTGCAACAAGTTTAAAATCGTAATAATTCTTGTTTACGGTTTCCAGAAACAACGGTGCTTCCGGATAAGCCATTGAATCCTTCGTATCAGCATATGCGCCGGAAATTCCGACGTTTAAGCACAAGCCGACAGAAACGACCACTGCCAATATCATGCATATAATCCTTTTCATCATTGTCTCCTTTCCTCAACTGATATAGATCATTACAAATTCTCTTGCCACTGTGTATGCTGTTCTTATAAGCTGACCAGTAAGTCCGTAAAAGAGCAACACGAACATAGTGCACAATACGATACCAATTAATGTGAGCACTATCATACCGAATGTCTTCTTTATACTGAAGTCATTCATGAACTTAATGCTCAAAATAACCTGCAATACGCAATAACCCAATACAATACCTTCCAATGTATATATTGTACCTGCCGATGACTGCGAATACAAGTGTGAGAACAGTGCTATCGGCAATATCAATATCATATACGGAACGAAAGAATATGCGAGGCCCGCAAATACCTCTCTGAGCTTACACTCACCGCTCGATATTGTTGTAATTGCGTAATGCACTATGCACCATGCGATCGCAGGAACTGCAACCACGCAGACCTCTGTCATAATATTGATATTGTTTATGTCGGTAGATGATACCGAATAAGCCATCAAATACAATGACAAAATTCTTGCAACTATGCAAAGCACAAATATGGCAATAGCGGGGATATGTGAGTAATTCTCACGATTTGCCTTGATCTGGTTAAATCCTTCTTCAGGATGAAAGATCGTCATTAACGAAATTTGCACCGGATTCATTATTCTTCGCCTCCCCATGTAGTTATCTTAATATGTAATTTATCGATATAACGCTTTATCGCTCTATATCCTATTACAACGCCTACCACCACGATCACTATCACAAGAACTATTGCAAAGAAATACGTCTTTGTGATATTGCCCTTCTTCTTTTCGAATGCAAGTGAATATCCCTCGGGGTTATTTGCAAGCTTGTATTCCTTCATGGCCATATCGTAATTTTTTTCCTTGAAGTAAGCCTTACCCAATGCCTTATGACCGTAAATATAGTTACCGTCAATATTAAGGAGCTCCGTCCATACTTCTCTTGCTTCCTCATATTTAGCATCGTAGTAAAGCTCTGTGCCGTTCTTCATGAGAGTACAGAATTCTGTCGGCTTAAATACAGTTAAATAACCTGTTTTACTGTCAAGCACTACAACAGAAGCATCGCTCAGCAAGCCAATCGCCACAGGCTCCTTAAAGAATCCTCTGTAAGAGCCCTTGCTGCCGAAGTAAGCAAGATTGTTGCCCTCCTGATCGTACAGCATAACATTACCGATGGCGTCATCAAGCACATAAACGATACCTTGCTTATCAACAGTGATGTCTACAAAATTTGAAACATATGTTGTACCCTGGTATGTCTTTGTATCCGTTATCTCAAAATACTTTCTGCCGTACTCAGCCTCAGGGAATACGTTAACACCGGATGTATTAAGCTTAGCAACCTGATTTTCGTCAACCTGAATGATAGTTGCGTACATCCATCCCTCATCGTCGATCATAAAGT
>CAYOGO010000047.1:0-7394 GCA_964403405.1 uncultured Lachnospiraceae bacterium
AGCATACCTTGAATATTTTATGGCGCAGGATAACGGACTAAAGCGCCGTGAAAACATAGATGTACTGATCCAACAGCTCACAAAGGATACCGATACCGCGGGGAACAGTCTGTATGACTGTGTTAGAATTATAGACAATATTGATGAAAACGGGCTGAATGCAGGCAATGCCTTGTTCAGCGGTGATTCTGTTTCCGTTTTAAGCATGCATAAGAGCAAGGGCCTTGAGTACCCAGTGGTGTTTATAATGGACATTGACGCACAGTTTTCAAATAAGGACAGCATGGAAGTACTGCTACTGCACAAGGATTACGGTGCTGTTTCACAATATATAGACACAGAGCACAGACTAAAGTACAAGACCAAAGAGTACGAGATGCTGAACAATGTCATAAAAAAATCACAGAGGGAAGAAGAACAGCGAATACTTTATGTTGCCATGACGAGGGCAAGAGAGCATCTTGAGCTGGTTGGAAATGTAAGCAACAAAACAGCCGAAAAGGGTGTATTTCTATGTGAAAGTGTGTCGTATATTGCAAGAGCGAATAAATACAGCGATTGGCTTTTGTATGGTATTTGCGAAAAAAAGAATGACTACATAAACATTTCCTCAGTAAAGGACCTTACAAGTGCAAGCTTTACGCTCTATGCGGATGATGAGAGCCTTTACCCTTCGCATTGGCGCACCGAGATACTTGAGTATGTAAACGGCAAATTGACAGTCGGATCAAGGAGCCTGACGGTAAACTCACTATTGCCCGAGGCATCATATGTGTCATCGGATGACACAAGTGATGCAGATGATGATGTTACGCTTTTTGATCGTGAATCGCTCATGAGCAAAATGTCCTATGTATACCCGTACATCGAGCAGACAAAAATAAACTCAAAGCTTTCCGTAACTCAGATCAAAAATCTGTTTGAAAGCAATGATGATGACTATATCCCGGATTATCGCACGGAAAATGTACGTCGCATCGCTGTTGACGGAAAGCTCTCTGCGACAAGGGTCGGCAGCTTGTACCATTTCTTTATGCAGCATGCAAGCCTTAAATACCCATATACGAATGATGACTTTAATAATGACATCAAACGAATGACGGAAAAACGTCTCATTACCCAAAAAGAGGCAAGAATAATAGACCGTAACAGAATTTTACCATTCTTCAATTCACAAATGGGACAGCGTATTGCAACTGCACAGATGTGCGATAGGGAAAAGAATTTCTCATACCTTATTTCCGCAAAGGAAGTATACGGCAATGTGGATTGTGACGATAAAATACTGATACAGGGCGTTGTGGATTGCTTTTTTTGCGATGATAACGGCAAATATGTTATAATAGATTATAAAACGGACGCCGTTGCTCCAAATGAGGAGGAAATACTTGTGTTAAGGCACAGAAAGCAGATAGAGCTGTATAAAAGAGCCATTGAGGACATTGGATCCGTAAAAATAGACGAGTGTTATATTTTTTCATTTGTTTTGAGCAAATTTATTCCCGTATGAGGTCCGAATTAGCCGTCCATTGGAATAATTTGTTCAATAACGGGCATACTCAATATAAAAAGGACTCGTGGATGAAAAGGCTTGAAATAATTGAAATAATAAAAGAGCGAGACCGTTATACGGATAAAAAGGTATCCGTATTTGCAAGACTTATGACTTATTTTTTGTCGTTCGTCTTGCTTTTCTTTTTACTTTTTATTCTTGTAAACAAATATACATCGAGCTTTTGGTTTTCGCTTGTTATTTCGCTTGTGTTTACGGTGTTTATTTCAATGCAGGTATTTGTGCTTGTAAAACGTAAATATATTCATGACATAAAAACAATGGGACCGGGGTATTTGCTGCAAAAAAGGATCGACAATTTGTATCTGCTCAGCGAAGATGAGATGAGAAGGCTTGCGTGCGACATCATATTGAAAATGTGCAATGCTGATAATTTTGAGGAAAAGGGCGCTTTTTTGCTTTGCGGCGGTAATCCGGTAGCTTTTTTGAATACGGGGGACAAAAGCATACGGCAGTGCGGCAAAATAAGGATGCTCATGCAAATGGGCTACGACAAAGTGATTGCGGTATGCACTGAGGAGCAAAGGACTTTTATCCAAAGGCAATACCCCGATAATGCTTACATATCGTTACCGATAAGGATGTAGCAGCGGCAAACGACTTTCTTGAATATGATGAGTGTACTTCAGACAGAGTAGATATTTCATCCGTATTTAACAGTAAAACCGCCTCGGTATTCTTCCGTCTTTCCATTATATTCGTTTTAGTCGGAATACTCAGCGGAGGGATGAGATACTTTGGCGGTATATGCTTTGTTTTTTGTGTTATCGGTGTTGCAATAAAAATAATTGTATTTATTAAAGCTCACTTATGATTCTTGCAAGTGCGGATTCATTTCTTGAAACGGTTATTCTGTCCGCGGCAGCCTTTAATTCGTCACATGCATTTTCAACTGCGTAACCTATATCTGCATATTTTATCATCGAAATATCATTTTCGTAATCACCTATGCAGATCGTTTTTGTTATGTTGCCGAGATATTCCTTGAGCACTCTGACGCCGCTGCCCTTATTTCCGTTTACGGGAAGAATCTCAAGGCATTTTGGCCAGCTCCTCACAAAATCAAATTTTCGTGAATAATCCTCGTTTTTTAACAGCTCCAGGCGAAGAACTCTTGCGATCTGCTCACTGTCTATGTTAAAAAAGACTTCATTTTTTTCAACATTGTGGAAAATATTGATTATTTCATCCAATGATGATTTTTCGCCGCGGATAAATTCATATGCGTGATCCTGTTTTTTGACAATTATTTCGGACATGAGGTCGGGATATGTATTGACTATATAGTCAAACGGCTCGTCTGCACTTTTATCAAGCAGTGAGGAGTAAATATATTCGTTTTTATTGAGATCATATATAACCGAGCCGTTCAATGCTAAAAGAGGTATTTGAATACCAAACATATCTCTTACGGGCATCATTTCCTTTGGGTGCCTGCCGGATACAAATGTAAAAGCACCGCCGTTTTGTATAAAATATTTTACAGCGTCAATATTTTCCGGAGAAATTGAGCCATCCGTGGAAGTTGCCGTGCAGTCGATATCCGAGCATATTAGGATCCCTTCATACTTTTTCATATGCCCCTCCAATATTATGATACTGCCGAAATACAATTATCAACGAGCATTATGAATTCTTTACGTGCAGCATCGTCCTCAACATGTATCAGTCTTGAAAGGCAATTCAACAGATCATCCATGCATGGCTTTAATATTTTACCTGTTTGACCCGCAAGTGCCGTGTGATAAGGATGCTTTTTGGGGTCAAAGGGCAGATTGTCATAGGATGCAATGGCTCTGAGTAATGTTCTTATAGTGTCCTGTGCAACCATCAGTCTGCCAAACGGATCCGTATACATGTCCAGATACTTAGTCAAGGCTCTGCGACGCTTGAGCATTGAATTATGAACATGCTTTTTCCTTTTTGCGATTATCTGCTGCTCAGCAATAAATCTCTTCAGATTTTTGTATGCACCCGAAATATCGTCAAGCACCTCAGCGTAATTGTAAAGATAAAAGGTCAGGTCATCGTTTTTCAAAAGTCCCTCGCATACATCTTCTATGCATTCAAGATAGTATCTTGTTTTTATACCGCTTATGGTAAGCTCCATATATTTGCCGGCATTCCAGTCCACTGCGGGGAATATCTCATTGTATATTTTTCTTGTACACAATATGCAAAGATCCACATCGGACTTTTCTGAGCAGATGCCCGTTGCAACCGAGCCTACGAGTATTATGCTGACATTGTGGAGATGCGGCTTGACTGCATCAAGATTTCTGACATATGGGCAAGCTACAAATCTGGCAAATGTGTAGAGTTTTTCCTGTATATCCATAATATTGAACCGTAAAGTTCACCTTTCTGATTGAATTGCAAGATAAAAGAATATTTATCAAGACCGTATGTGTAAAACACACCTATAATATTATACTACAAAACGGCAAAAAATGCAAGATGGCAAATTACATGTCTTCAGTCGCAAATCTTTGTGTATCTTCCGTTTTTATGGATATACACGGTCTTTTTGCATTTTAAGGCGTAATTTACGGTATAAGCGGTACCGCTGTCGGTCCCATAGCAATCGGGTATATAGAGCTGATCCGAAAGGTTAACGATTATTTTATCACGGAATAAAAGCTGAAATTTAATGTTGAATTGAGAATATGAAGGTGAGATCACAAGCCCATGCCCGTCACATATTTTTTTTGAGAGCTCGACATTAGAGGGAGGATATATCGGCGAAAAAAACGGTAAGACGGCAATGGTTCTGCCTGTTTTTAGTGCAGAGGTGTGAGCAATGGTATCAATACCCAATGCAAGGCCCGAAACAACAGCAAAGCCGTGCTCTGTGAGCTTTTGGGCTGTTATCGCAGCATTGGAAGCTCCCTTTTGCGAGGGCTTTCTGGGACCTGAGATTGCACAGCAGGGAACATCGTTCAAAAGATCAAGGTCGCCCTTGCAATAAAGAAAGACAGGATGATCGGGGTACGACAAGAGCTTTTGCGGATATTTGCTGTTTTCGCAATGCAGTATGTATGCGTTCTGGAATGTCAATTTCTCATGTATCTCTTTTGCCCTTACCCTGTATACATCAAAGTCCTCTGCAAAGGTCAATGCTGTTTTTCTGTTTGGAAATATATCCGAAAGCTCATCCTCGCTCATGGTTAAAAGCTCGTTTGCACTAGAGTACGGTATTGCCTTTTTCAGCGTTTTGTCGCCCACTCCCCGTATGAGTGACAATGCAAGCAGATCGTCAAAAAGCATCAGAGGTCATCTTCCTCCGTATCCGTATTAAATAGCTCTTTTAAGTTCAGGGATGCAGCAAAAAATTCCTTTTTTGAGTATGTCTTTGTCTTTTTCAGATTGGATATGGCTTGCTTGGCGGTTATTCCGTTTTTGATCATCTCATCAACAATCATAGCTTCGGGAGAGAGTGTGGCATTATCCTGCGACTGCTTTTCGGTGATGTCGGCGCTGTTTTTGTGTATGATAATAACGTATTCGCCCTTTTGAACGTTGTCATTGCTCTGCATAAATGCGCATGCTTGATCTATCGTCATTGAAATGGAGCTTTCATGCAGTTTTGTGAGGTCGTTGCATATGCACACACGGCAGTCCATTACTTCCTTAATGTTGTTCAATGTTTCAAGTATACGGAACGGTGACTCGTAAATAATAATATTGTCAATTTCGTTTTCCTTTATTTTTGAAAGCTGATCAAGCATATCCTTTTTGTTGCGCTCCAAAAAACCGTAAAATGCAAATCTGTCAACAGGAAAGCCCGATATGCTGAGTGCAGTCACGGCGGCACACGCTCCGGGGACACCTATTACGTTAATACCGCAATTCCTTGCTCTTGCAATGAGATCGTATCCCGGGTCGGAAATGCACGGAGTGCCTGCGTCGGTCACAACGGCAACATCAATGCCCTCATTGAGCATTTTTTCCATTATTTCGTCTGCACGCTCGGATTCGTTATATTTATGATACGATATCATACGAGTCTTTATCTCAAAGTGATTCAAAAGCTTTATCGTATGGGATGTGTCCTCAGCGGCGATTAATGACACATTTGATAGTGTCTCTATTGCTCGAGGTGTCATATCTGAGAGATTTCCTATCGGAGTTGCAACAACGTATAATGTAGGCATGAAAAATTTCCTTTCGTTTTATTAGGACTGCATTTTATTTCCACGTATATTATACATATTTTTTCTGTTTTTGTCAAATATATAGCTGAGAATTTTAATAAAAGGATGTCGGTAAAATGAGAAAAAACACAAAAGCATACAGATTGCCGTATGCACTTGAGATGAGCCTTGCAGCTGATGCTTCGGCAAAAACAAGATTCGGTAATTTATCCAGCGAACAAAAGGAACGCATTGTGAGCTATATCAATTCGGCAGAGTCGCATGAGGAAAAAACTCGCAGGGCAAGAAATATCACTGCTTCGCTTAACGATGATGTAAAGATGTGGTTTTATGATTGACAAGCTGAACGATAGGATCGATAAGATACTGTGTGCATTTGGCGGAAGCAAGCTGCCCAGTGTCAGACGACTTAAAATTTCGGGAAAAATAAACGCTGCGATCGTCTATCTGGAGGATGTGACGGACGAGAAAGCCATAACTCGTGATCTTATAAAGCCGCTTATGAATGCAGTGATCAATACAAGCATGAGCATAACAGAGCACATAATTGAAGAAACGGTACCTTTTGCGGGCGTAATGACATTTGATGACATTGACGACGCAATAACCTGCATTTTGGATGGAGACGCCGTACTGCTGATAGACTGTCAAAAAACAATGGCGGCTTTTGCTGTTAAAAAATGGTCACACAGAAATGTTGAAGAGCCGCCCACGTCATCCGTAATAAAGGGTCCGAGAGAGGGCTTTTGCGAGGATTTCAGAACAAACACATCCTTGCTCAGAAAACGTCTCAGAACAGCCGATCTTGTATTTGATATAATAAATGTTGGTAAGTACAGCGATACACGTGTTGCAGTGGCTTATGTCAAGGGTATAGCGGATGAGGGCATTGTTAATGAATTAAGGCAAAGGATAGCGGGGATAAATATTGACGGTATTCTTGACTCATCCTACATCAGTGCATTTTTACAGGATAACAGAAAGACGGTATTCTCGCAGATAGGCTCAACGGAAAAACCTGATATTGCAGCCGGTAAAATGCTTGAGGGCAGAGTATGCGTTATTGTTGACGGATCACCATGCGTTCTTACATTGCCGTATCTTTTTGTAGAGAGCTTTCAGGATGCAGGGGATTATTATGACATGCCTGCACGACGCAATATATTGAGGGCATTGCGAGCGGCAAGCTTTTTGATAGCGGTGCTTTTACCGGGACTTTATGTTGCTATGCTCTTGTTTCATTATGATATGCTGCCGACTGACTTTTTGCTGACGATAATCAATGCACGGAGCGGTATTCCCATGAACCCAATGCTGGAGCTGATAGTGACAATGCTGCTTTTTGAGATACTTCAAGAGGCAAGTATACGTATGCCGAGGTATATTGGCTCCGCACTGAGCATTGTAGGTGCATTGATATTGGGCGAAACGGCGGTTAAGGCGGGCACGATAAGTAGTCCTGCCGTCATGATATCGGCGGTATCGGCAATAACGATATATAATGTTCCCGAACAGGCAAGCATAATGAACATGCTTAGATTCGTTTTTACGTTTTTAGGCGGATTTATGGGTTTTTTTGGAATAATAACAGGGTCATTGCTGCTGGGACTGCATTTATTGTCACTAAGCAGCTTTGGTGTACCGTACATGGCACCATACGCACCTGT
>CAYOGO010000048.1:0-7358 GCA_964403405.1 uncultured Lachnospiraceae bacterium
TCTTGTAGGATCACTCGGCTTTACAATGACTGAATTTTCGTAATCCGTCACAGAAACGATCAAGCTGCCGTCATGATCAAGAAATCTGTATATGAACTCGTTGACACTCTGCTTATTGATATCAGGTATTTCCGATGCAAGAGATCCATCCTTGCAATAAACAGTGATACCCGTGCTCTTGTCAAACGCATTTGATGCAATACTCGTAACGCAGGACGGGATGTACAATAACATGGTTGCATTTATCTGTGCAAAAGCTTTATCCCTTATCGCAGTACAGCCATTGCGTATAATTACTGTTTTTATTCCATTAACGGACTTGAACGCATTCTCCTCTATCAAAAGCGCATTTGTCACATCAAGCGTATCGCGCACCTTATTTATCGGGCAACGCACGAGCTTTGCTCCCGTGCCGGATAATGCATACAATATACCATCAACAGAGCTGTATGCCGTATTGCTTTTATCAACGCTTATTTCCTCAAGCGATGTATTATTGTCAAACGCCCTGACTGAAATAAATGTGACGCTTTGGGGGATATTTATCCTTTTAGCCTTTGCAAACGGTGCCAGCATTTCTGTTCCTATATCCGTTACACCGTCTTTTATCGTTATATTCTCTGCAATGCATTTTGACGTGCCAAAATCAACTGATTTGGTTGCAAGCACCAGATTTTTTACATTGATATTTATGAATATCGGCTTTTTGTTGGTCGAAACTTCGACCACACCCGACTCTTTGCCGCTTATATCTATATTACACTGCGATTTTTCGCCACAAAATGTGATCTTACTTGTGCCGATATCCACGCATGAAGGTGTTGCAACGGATGGATCGTACGTTAGTTCCACGTTTTCAAGTATGATATTGCTACCGATCCTCAGCACATTACCCACAACATATATTTTGTCGCAAACACCTGTATCGCTGTTGCAATTACCTTTTATCGTCAGTCCATTTACGTTTGGGGTCTTATCCCCTATTGCAAACACTTGAGTATGCTTAAAAAGCTCCACTGTGTAGTCGGCGGTGCTGTCCTCCATGTAAGCAAAAGCGTTCTCCAAGCCGAAGCAAACACGTATTTTTTCATCATTCTTATAAAGAGCAACAAGTGAGCACGGTGTACTGCTTGCCTCGGGAATATCGTACAAAAAGTACTCAGCCTCGGCCGATGAAGGCGTATTTGCAGTATGATTGCTTTCAAATGTCGCCTTTGTTGCACCAAAGTAATAATATACGGTTTCGTTTGCAACGGAGGTATCATCCCATGTAATGTCTATATTGTACCATTTGCCGTCATCAAGCTTCACTAAATTCCATGCGTGGTTTTCCGTGCCGCTTGCGGACGTTGCAGTGCCCGTAACATAAATATTCTCTATGCCGAGCTCCGTGAGTATGTACTGATACGCCTTTGCGTACCCCTCGCAAACAGCCGATCCGTTTTCAAACACACCAAGTATATTATGAGCATATGCAGACACGGACGGAGAACCATCCACCATTGCATATTCTGTATTTTTACATATTTCATCATGTACAGCAACTGCCATCTCAAGTTTTGAATTGCACTTATTTGCCAATATCACATATTTTGCCAGCTCGTCCGCTATCAGCTTGTTGCAGTCCTTCCTGCTTTCAGCCAACGCATAGTCACTGTACACCAGCATACAGAATGTATTGTCACTTTCCGATGTTACGCACTCGTTTGATATCCAATAGTACTCCGGATGATCGTTTTTGAATGTTACCCAGACCTCTACCGCCTCATTTATGCTGACACCTATCTCAGCAAGATCATATTTCTGCAAAAAATAATAATCCTTGCCGTCGACCCTTGTTGATCCTATATTCACCTTTGCCTCATGGACATCAGCCGCCTGCTCCGCCAAAAGATCATAAAGCCTTTGCCTCGCCTCAGCGTTTGATCTCTTTGCAAGATCCGCATAACCGTACTTTTCCGTATTTCGTACAGGCTGAGCCGTAAGAACGGCAGTCCCTGCCTGTAAACTCTCCACAATACTCAGCTCTATATTTTGACCACCCGAGCTTCCCTCCGGGTAAGCATAAGCCATACTGTATATTTTTCGGAAAGATGCATCAATACTGCTCCCACCTGCAAATATGCTTGTGCTCAAGCATAATATCACTGCAATTACGGAAAGCAATGCTGTTTTCCTTTTCATTAGCACACACCCCTTAATTTATTTTTGTTGATAGCGGCGCTTGGACATACTAACACCATTATCTCTATTATATCAAAAAAAGCAGTAAAAATCAATATGCTCCGACAATTATTACATATATTTTAATAAAAAGTGCTCTTGAAAGCGCAAGCTCCCAAAAGCACTCCGATCATATCTTACAAGGTTTCAACAAGTTCCTTTATGTTCATTCCGACATGCTCGGGATGATGTGCGTCGGAGGATGTTATTATTTTTACACCGTGACGCTTTACTGCTTCAAGAAAGCCCGGTGCAAGCCCCAGTTCTATCTCCGGGTGTTTGAGATGCACTCCGCCGTTCTGCTCAGCACAAATGCCGTGCTTTTTCATGAGCCCTGCAAGCCTGTCATAAGTCGGCAAAAGGCTGTATGTTGTGCTGTGACCGAATATCTTCACAGAATCCGGGTGACCTACAACATCAAACAGCTCACTCTTGATAAGCCCCTCCATTATTTCAAAATGTCTTGCAAAAAGCTTATCGGGGTCTTTGCCGTTCCATGCCTCCCTGTTGAGGTCAAAGCCAAAGTCGTCAAGCCAATGCACTGAGCCTATTATGTGATCGAAATTGAAGGAATGTATCTTTTCGTCGATGAGCTTTTCCATCCCCTCAAAATAACACACCTCAAGCCCAAACAACAGCTTTATTGGGTATTTACGTTTTCTTGCAGCCTCTATAAAGTCCGTGTATTCTTTCAGCTCTCGGAAATGCTTTTTGTAATACCACTCGTGCTGGAATGCACTGTACTGAGCTATTTCGGTATACATCGATGCAAAATCACGGAATTGATGCGTATGCTCAACAAGGCAAAGCGTATCTATACCCATTTTGACTGCCTGATCAACAAATTTATCTATCCACTCAAAAGTATAATCCGCATACTCAAGGTGAACATGCATATCTATCATAATAATACCTTCTTATCGGAAATTATTCCTCTTTCTTTTTTCTCTTTTTGAGCATTGTCAACAACAGCAAAACAAGATCCACAGCTGCAAATATCTCACAGCTCGTTGCAAGCATTGAATTGTTGCGGAATATGCCATCTGTATCGGACTCTATCTTAGCCCAACGTGCATGTACATTCATATCATCGTCAATATTGGCTACGGTGTCCTCCGTTATTCTTATACCGTCCTCCGTAAACCAACCGACAAGTGCATATCCGTGTCTTACCGTTTGCGGCAGCGCTCCGAACACCTCACCATTTACTACCTGCTTCTGCACAAATTCCGGCTCGCCGCCCTCGGCATAGAACGAAAGCGTATATTCACCCGGTATGAGCACTGCATAAAGGACAGTATCCGAAACATCGGTGTAAACATCCTTTTCTTCCGCCACTTTACCGTTTGAATGCTGCCAGCATACAAATTCATATCCGTACACATTGACGGACGGGAGCATGCCTATCTCGTTTCCGTATTCAACGACCTTTGTGATCGTGCTGTTTATCGTTCCCTGTACATTGAAGTATATGCTGTATTCCGTCTTTGCCCAGCGTGCGGTAATTATATTATCTCTTCCCTGTACAAGAGCAGTGTCATTTGTGAATCTCTTACCGTTTTCGCCGTACCAGCCGACAAATATGCAGCCTTCCTTTGATGCAATGGGTAAGCCTCTGCCAAGCTTATCAAATGTAAAATCAATGCGGTCAACATCGCATTCTCCGCCATTCGGATCAAACACAAGAGTGTACTCAAGTGCGGTCCAATGTGCCGTAAATATCGCATGTGATGTGATCTCTACAACGCTGTCCTCAACAACAAGGTTACCGTCTTGATCATACCAGCCCTCAAAGCTGTAACCATTACGCTCTATTTCAGGAAGAATGTCATATGTTTCGCCGTATGTAACGCTTATTGGCGGAACCGTCATATCGGAGCCATTAACATCAAACTCCACATCAAATATGAGCGGCACCCATTCTGCATAATACATTGTATCGTCGGCAACCGTTACCGTGCTTGTCTCATGAATGGCATTTCCGTCCTTATCCACCCATCTGGTGAACTTATAGCCCGTTCTTGACGGTATGGGCAATTCACCGTACTGCTGTCCGTATTTTACGTTGAGCTTTACATTATAGCTCATTTGTCCGCCGTTCGGATCAAATGTGATAATGCATATTCTCTCCGTCCACTTTGCTGTGAGCTTTGTGCTTGAGGTAAAGCCGTAAGCCGAGCTCTCATCAACAATGCTTCCGTTTTCATCCATCCAGCCTGCAAAGCTGTATCCCTTTTTGATAGGTGTGGGGAGCTTGCCGTACGGCTGAGCATATCCGACTCTTATGAATGATGCCTCCATATCACCGCCGTCGGTGTCAAACTCAACAACATACACGATCGGAGCCCACTGTGCCACCAATGTCTGTGACGATGTTATCTTTAC
This sequence comes from uncultured Lachnospiraceae bacterium, assembly GCA_964403405.1. Taxonomy (GTDB): domain Bacteria; phylum Bacillota; class Clostridia; order HGM11327; family HGM11327; genus SIG351. The sequence goes on from CAYOGO010000048.1 coordinate 4,609, forward strand.
GATCTCGCCGCTGTAAACAAATGTTGCATCCTCTGTCTGCCAGCCTACAAAACGGTATCCCTGTCTTGCAGGAGTAGCGATCTGCGGATATACGGAATCATAAACCACGTCAAATGATGTGCTTTCGCCGTTTGAAGCAATGCTTCCTCCGTTACAATCAAGCTCTACCGTGTAAGCATTTGCTTTCCACTGTGCGGTAACGCTTACATCGTCAACAAAATCGACAACGGTCGTAATCATGAGGTATTCTCCGTCCTTATACATCCAGCCTATGAATGTATATCCCGTTCTTGACGGTATCGGGAAGGAGCCGAATTCAGTATCAAACTCGTATTCTCTTGCTGTTTCATCGCATGTGCCGTTATTTGCATCAAATGTTACTGTTATGCGTTTTGCGGACCAATGTGCGTACAGCACTATATTCTCATCGTGATCGACAATGGTGCTGCTGTCAACGAACGTACCGTTTCTTCCACCCTCTGTGTACCACCCAAGGAACTCATAACCGAATTTTATCGGTTTGGGAAGCTCTCCGTACGGTGAACCGAACACAACGTCCATATTCTTTATATCAACACTGCCCAATGCAGGATCAAATGTGATCTTGTATGTATTTGCCTGCCAATGTGCGTACAATGTTGTATTTTCGCCTATTTTAAGCACCGAGCTTGCATTTATCATCTGTGTGCCGTGCTTTTCCGATGTAAACCAGCCGACAAATGTATAGCCTCTCTTTTCGGGTATCGGTAACTCTCCAAATGTGGTATCAAATGTTACGCTTATGGGGTTGAACCTGCTCTCACTGTCCGTATCAAATGATATTTCGTATGTATTCACAGTCCAATGTGCGTACAATGTCTGTGCGTCAACTATTTCTACCTTTGTCGTTCCTGTTATTCTGTCGCCACCCGTCTTTGATGTAAACCAGCCTGCAAATGTATAGCCGACCCTTGAAGGTACGGGAAGTATGCCGTATACCGTAGAATAAGTCACGGTCTTGTTCGGTTCCGATACTTGTCCGCCGTTTGCATCAAATGTTACAACGAATTTTCCCGGTTCCCAGCGTGCATACAGTGTATGATCCGAAGCAATGGACACATTTGTTGTGCCCGTAACCAATTTTCCTCCGTTCAACTCAGTGTACCAGCCAACAAATGAATATCCAGCTCTTACCGGAACAGGCAGTACATTGCCGTATGCCGAGCCGAATGTCACCTTTACGCTGTCAAACTTGCCCTCACCCCTGTTGGTGTCAAATGATACAGTATACTTATTTGCTGTCCACTTTGCGTAAAGCGTTGTATCTGCTGTTATTTTCACCTCGGATGATGCCGTTATCTGAGTGCCTGTACCGTTTTTACCTGTAAACCAGCCTCCGAACACATAGCCCGTACGTGTGGCTGTCGGCAGCTGACCGTAAGTTTTTGTATATGTTACCTTTATTGATGTTGCAGATGCTTTACCGCCTGCCGCATCAAATTTTACATTGAATTCCGCAAGGCTCCAATGTGCAAAATATGTTATTGCGTATGCCTTATCGTGAACGGTGTTCTCCGTTATTCTTGTTCCACCCGTGTTTTCTGTGTACCAGCCCTCAAACACATATCCTGGACGTACAGCTGTCGGTAATTTACCAAGCTTTTCACCATAGGTCGCAAGAAAATTTTCACCGTCCGATGACAATGTTCCGCCGTTAGCGATAAATGTTATCTTATACTTGTATGGTGTCCAATGTGCGTACAGCGTTGTGTTGCTGCTTATGGAGACTATGCTGTCCTCCGTTATTTTTGTTCCTCCCGTTTTTGCGGTGTACCAGCCCAAAAATTGATGACCCTTTTTTGAAACTACAGGCAGTTTGCCGTATTTTTCAGTCTTTACTACCGTTATGGATGACGGGGTTGCACTGTCTCCGCCGTTAACATCAAATGATACCATGTATGACGGGTTCGTTACCGTAACCGTTACCGTATCAGTAACTCTCACCAGTGTACCGCTTGTGCCCGTATATGTAAGAGTTACCGTAACTTGAACCACACCTTTCTTTACAGCAGTAACAACGCCGCTCTGGTTTACGGTTGCAACCGTAGGATCCTTTGTTGTCCAGTTGAATTTAACATTTGATGTCGGAACCCCCGTTGCCTTCAGCGTTGCAGTCTTACCCGATTCAAGTGATATATTACCCGTTGTTATTGAAACAGTCGGGGTTTTTACCGTAAAATTCGTTTTTTCACTCTCAATTTCGTATGCGGAATTCTTCGCAACATAATAAACATAGTACGAATTGCCCGAGTCAAGCGTTTTGAATACATAGCTTGCCTCCGTACCTGTGTAGATCGTTTTGCCGTTTGATTTATTTACTACGTAATATGTAACAGTCTTTGCATTTGAGATCGAGGCACTGAATTTTATCGTATCTCCGAGGTAAAAATCACTTACGGCAGCATTGCTTGAGTTCTTTGTTGTAATATTTCCGCCTGTAACGGGAAGCACCTTTTCCGGTGGGTATGCAGAGCTTGTGTAGAGTGACATTGCACCGCCACGCTCATTGTACAACACGTCCCATGGATACTTGTACAGCTGAACAACATTATCTTTGCCATCATGGTTTGGGTTGTTTGCATCCCACACTGTGATACCATCCGACTCAACGGAATAGACCACCATTGTATGTTGACCAGTATATCCCGATGATGTGGTTATTGATTGACCATTTTCATTAATACACTGTTTATTAACACCCTGTATAATAT
>CAYOGO010000049.1:0-7319 GCA_964403405.1 uncultured Lachnospiraceae bacterium
TGCTTCGTCCACATCAGGACGAATGATATAAACTGCTTCGTACTTTCTCATTAAATTCACCTCCCTATGGACTTTACGGAGAGATCATTTTGACCTCCCAAGGAGCGGATACAGATTTCTGTTCCACCTTACTAACTGCACTATTTTACCACAAAAACCATTTTTTTGCAAGCATAAAGCACACCTATTTTTATATAATTTACAATTTATTTACAAAAATGCCGTTTTATCCGGTCTTATATCCAGTTCCTGCATATAAATATCCGAAAGCGTGCTGTACGCCGCATAAGCCGTTGAAAACGCCTTGTTATCCATCATTGCTTCAGACACACGCTTGCCCTTCAGATAATTACATATTTCCGTCAATTCAGCCGAACGTCTTTGCTCGCCCGCACACGCAAGCACATCTATACCCAGATACGCAAGAATATAAATGTAGAGCTTTACAGTCAAGGTCAGTATTTCTTCACTTTTGTGCTCATAGTCACCAATGTCATTCAGCTGCCTTAAATACACATGAAACAACGCATATATTTTGCTTGACATATCACTGTTCTGCAAAACGGTCCTTATAATTCTTATAACATCCGCCGCAATGAAGAATCGTTGAACATCACGCTCTATACTGTCCATGACGGCGAGCTGCTTGCCATCATTGAGTATATAATACCCCGTTCCGACGGAACATTCAAGATTCACAAGCGAAAACAGCTTCGTCAACGGCAAAAAACGACTTGTGAGCCGCCTTGCGCCGTATGCGTACACCTTTACGGGACCGTCATTTGTAAAAATCTCTATTAATTTGCCGGAGTCACCCTTATTTTGTGAGTCAACAACTATCCCCGACAGTGTTACGGGAGAATTCCACATCATTTATAACCAAGATAACGTATCGTTCTGCTGTCGTTACGCCAATCGTCACGAACCTTAACCCAAAGCTTAAGGTTGACCTGACAGCCAAGCAGTGCCTCTATGTCTTCTCTCGATCTTGAGCCTATCTGCCGAAGCATACTGCCGCCCTTGCCTATTACCATGCCCTTGTGAGATTCCTTTTCACAAATCACATTGGCTTCTATGTCGGTTATGGGCTTTGATTCCCTGTCCTTCATCGATATTATCTCAACGCCTATGCCGTACGGTATCTCGTCGGAAAGCAACAGCATTGCTTTTTCTCTTATTATCTCGGATACAACAAATCGTTCCGGCTGATCCGTTATGTAATCCTCAGGATAGAGCATTGGTCCCTCGGGGATGTATTTTAACACCTCGGGGATAACGGCGTCCGTATTTTTATCCTCCTTGGCGGAAACCGTAACAAATGCCTTTACATTGAGTGACTCACGGACCTTATCTGCCACCTCCTTAGCTCTGACATTTGTTGCTCTGTCCTTTTTGTTTCCTACAAGTATTATGGGAGTCTTTACCGCGGAAAGCATTTCTATTATGGCTTCATCTGCAGGCTGTATTCCCGTTGCAAGGTCCACCACAAAAATGATACAGTCGACCTCATCCATGGACTCTCTGCAGGTCTTCATCATATACTCACCGAGAGCATTTTTGGGACGATGTATCCCGGGTGTATCAACAAGTATTATCTGGTAGTCATCACCCATGAGTATGCACTTTATGCTGTTTCGTGTTGTTTGCGGTTTAGGTGACACTATGCTTATTTTTTCCTTCAGCAGAGTGTTTATAAGCGTCGATTTACCTACGTTTGGCTTGCCAACCACTGCCGCAAATCCCGTTTTGAATTCACTCATTCCTTGTAAGACCTATCCTGTTCATTATTTTTTCCTCTGCAATACGCATATTGTGCTTTTCGGATTCCTCCATATGGTCAAATCCAAGTAAATGCATTATGCTGTGTGTGAAAAGATATACTATTTCACGCTCGTCGCTGTGACCGTACTCAGCTGCCTGTTTTTTGGCAACGCCAACGCATATTACCACATCACCGAGCATCAAATAGCCCTCCTCGTCATACTCGCCATCGGATATGTCAGCATCGCCCACAGTACCCTCCTTGCAATTCAGCAACGGAAACGAAAGCACATCCGTCACACTGTCGATATTACGGTTTTCCCTATTGTATCTGCGTATTGCGTCCTCGTCAACAAGGCTTACGGATACCTGTGCCGAATACTCATTCAAGTACTCCTTTTTCGCCTCGCCGAACGCTCTCTTTATGTATGCCTTTAATGACGGCATAAGCTCAAAATCATCTATTTCGTTATAAAAATCGATCTTAATTGTTTTTTTATTCATTGTCATTCTCTCTTAATTGCGGATATTCCACTCTGTTATGATATGTTCCGGACAAAATAGTCAGGAAAGCATGCTTGATTACCGTTATTTCCATAAATGTCAACGGACAGTTATCCAGCTGACCTGCCTCGATCTTACCCTCGACAAGCTTATCTATCATTTTCTGGATCTCTTCCGTGCTGTGAGTCTTCATTGAACGCACAGCAGCCTCAACAGTATCTGCAAGCATAACTATTGCGCATTCCTTTGTTGCGGGCGTTTTTCCACTGTATTTATAGTCGTTTATGTTAACATTTTCACTGCCGTACAGATTACATGCATTTACATAAAAATACGATGCTATCGTGCTGCCGTGATGCTCCTCTATAAATTGATGCAAAAGCTTGGGCACCCTGTACTGACGTGCCAATGCAAGACCATCCTTGACATGGGATATTATTATTCTTGCACTCAACTCGGGGGACATTTCGTCATGAGGGTTATAGTCATCGGACTGATTTTCCTTGAACATCTTGGGATTCATTACCTTTCCTATATCATGATAATATGATCCCACCCTTGCAAGCAAGCCGTCCGCACCTATATCATTTGCAGCTGTTTCCGCAAGGTTACCCACGATAATGCTGTGGTGATATGTCCCGGATGCCTCAATCTGCAAGCGTTTGAGTATCGGCTGACTTTGATTTGAAAGCTCCAGCAATCTGATAGGCGTTATGACGCCGAATGTGTACTCAAATACCGAAAGCAGACCTATTGCAAGTATTGACGAAAGCAGACCTCCCAGCAAGCTCCAGAATGTATTAATTCCAAGCATTGCAAGTTTTGCAGTCGTGTAATATTCCATCGAGAGCACCGCTATGCTTTCAACGGCAGCACTGCACAGACCCACAAGTATTACCATAGAACGGCTAGTGGATGTCTTTTTCATCATGCATGCACAAAGCATACATGCCACTAATGACGCAAACGTCACGGAAAAATCTCCACCTGCATACATTCCCGCAAAAACAGAAAGAGGTATGCCCACCATTATGGCTGTTTTGCCGTTTATGAGCATGGAAACAAGCATTACGGCTATCAGCGGCGTACATATGTATATATTCTGAGATTTCAACAATATGTAAGCATACATCGAAATAACACAGAGCAATGCTATGATTATGCTGTTTTTAAGATTCATGACAGTCGTGCGTCTGTATGTCACAAACATCGCAAACTGCATAGCACACATAACAACGATTGCTATCGCAAGGCTTATGTAATTTGAATACTCATTTGCACCCGATGCAAGCAAGCCCAATGACTCAATTAGCCTGTACTGTGCCTCGGTTATAGGCTGACCTGCGGTTATGATTATCTGACCCTTTTTATAATATATGGGCTCTACGGACTCCTTTGCTATCTTTTTAGCCTCCTCGGTCGACTCCTCATCAAAGAACACATTATACGTTATATGTGACAGCGAAACGTTCAGCACCTGCATAACGTCGCCCTCGCCATGTCCGTAGCTGACAATACGCTCCCTTATCTCCTCAACCGCCTTTGTAAGTTCATCCTCCTTTATGCCTGCCTCTACCTTTGTAAAAACAATGCCCGAAACATCACTCTCAATAAATGCAACCTCATCGACCGTCAGATACGCTATTTTTTTCAGCGTTTCAAATGGGAAATAGAATGCCACCTTGTTTATAAGAGTGTCCCAGAATGACGTCGTATACACCTGTTCAAACAGTACTGGATCGTTTATTACGGTATCATACGTAAGCTCGGAATAATATTTGTATTTGCTGTTATAGGCACCAAGCTCAGTCAAGTACTGCTTGTATTCATCCGATTCCTCATCAACCGTCTCATCAGGCTCTGCCGGAGGCTCAAACGAAACGAGCTTGTCGCTCTTCCACGATTCAAACTGCTGATGTATCGCATCATAAGCCTCGCCCGTATACTGAAAGCCCTTTCTTACGTTTTCGTATATTTCGTCGGTCTTGCCCCTGTCCATTGCATAGATGTCACGAACGGCATTCACCGCTTCTTCCTCAAGCTGCTTTGTTGTAAACTCATCCTCTATGTCACGTGTCGCGGTTATATTTTCCGTTGCGATGTCACCAACCGTAAAATCAAACTGACGGATCGGCTCGGCAATGAACAAACCGATTATTACCGCTATCGCAACTGCCAGATTGCACACCGCATTCATCCATATATAGAGAGTATCCTTCTTTTTTACGTTGTTTTGCTTTATTTTCTTTTTTAAGCTTATCTTTGACAAAAAGCCTTTTCTTTTATTTCTTTTCATAGATCAAATGCAACCTTTCCTGCCAAAGGCAGATAAAACGGCACAAAAATGCCTAAATATATGTATAATCTATTATACACTATTTTTTACTTTTTTGCAATGAGTATGATGCAATATTTTTCGCAAAATCAAGTGACGTCATCCGCCAAAGGATTGAAAATTTCCGCCGATCGTGGTAAAATATACAGTACAAAGGACTTAAAACGGTCCATACCCGAAGGGAGACAAAACATGAAAGCAGATTCAATAGTATACACCTCACTCACGGGGCACACAAAGCAATATGCCCAAATGCTCGGACAAATGCTTGAGCTTCCCGTATACTCATTAAACGAGGTCGGATCCAATACGCCTTGCGGCAATAATGTCATTTATTTTGGGTGGATAAGAGCAAGCCATGTCAATGGCTTCAAAAAAGCCTCACGTCGCTTCAACATACTCGCCGTCTGCGGTGTTGGTCTGTGCGACACAGGAACAATGCTCGATGAGGTACGCAAAGCAACCGCCATCCCAAACAGTATTCCCCTGTTCACATTACAGGGAGGTATCGACAGGACTGCACTTAAGGGCATAAACAGGCTGTTGATCTCAATGCTGACTAGGGGCTTATCCGACCAAAAGCAACGTTCCGCTCAGGACGAACGTATACTTGAGCTTTTGACCTCGGATGCCGACTATGTCTGCTCGGAAAATTTGAATAACGTAACGGTCTATATCCGCATGCAGCAGTAGTTCCCGACAAATGACAATATTATAAAACAAAAGCGGCTGAGGCTCAACCTCGACCGCTTTTATGCAATTATAACAAACGCCGCTCTTGCAAGCATGCAAAAACGGCGTATTTTTTGTTTTTTGATTCCCCAAAAAAAGATTATCTCTTTGAGAACTGCGGAGATCTTCTTGCTGCCTTCAAGCCGTACTTCTTTCTTTCCTTCATACGAGGATCTCTTGTAAGGAAGCCTGCTTTCTTAAGGATGGGTCTGTAATCCTCGTCGCAATGCAACAATGCACGAGCAATACCGTGTCTGATAGCACCTGCTTGGCCTGTGAAGCCACCACCGTAAACAGTTGCCTTAACATCATACTTATCTTCCAGACCTGTTGCAACGAGCGGCTGCTTAACGATGAGCTTCAATGTTTCCAAACCGAAGTAATCATCAATGTTACGCTTGTTGATAGTGATAACACCCGTACCCGGCATTACATATACACGAGCAACAGCCTTTTTTCTTCTGCCTGTTCCATAATATTTAACTTCTGCCATAGTTGTTTCTCCTTATCTGATTAGAATTGCCACAACTCAGGCTTCTGTGCCTGGTGGTTATGCTCAGGACCTGCATATACCTTAAGCTTTGTAAGCATTTTTCTTCCCAAGCTGCTCTTAGGGAGCATACCCTTTACTGCATGATAAACAGGCATTGTAGGCTTTTTAGCAAACAATTCTCTGTATGTCATTTCCTTCAATCCGCCGAGATAATGTGAATGATGTCTGTACATCTTGTCGTCCAGCTTATTGCCTGTCAAAACAACCTTCTCTGCGTTAATTACGATAACAAAATCACCCGTGTCAACATGGGGTGTGTATATAGGCTTTTTCTTTCCTCTTAAAATGGCAGCTGCCTCAGAAGCAACACGACCGAGTGTCTTACCTTCTGCATCAATAACATACCACTTTTGTTCAACCTGATGCGGTTTAGCCATGAATGTACTCATGCTATTCCTCCTGAATAACTGTAATAATATTTTTGAACCCTTGAATGCCGCTAAAATACGTTCGCTCTGGGCTAATAGAACTACCGCATCCTCACAAGCCTTAATATTATACATCACTTTTACCGTTTTGTCAAGCATATTTTTCACAAAAAGCGGCATTTTTTCGTAAAAAATCGTTTTATCGGTGCATGTTGCCGCAGTTTGTTTCATTTTAAGTCGAGAAAAGGGCAAAGGCTCCGTTAATTTCTTTTAATAATATTATCGTCGTCAAGCATTCTATATCATCATATGCCTTGCAAGCAATGCGGCGGTGACCCTTGCTCCGCAAAGAGCGTTATCGTCAAGCATGACTCCGTTCTTGCCAAATGCTATAACACAGCCTATGGGATCTCCGTTTGTGAGTATGGGAGCAATCGCCTGCGATGTGTATTCGTGTATATCGTTATCCCTCTCCGTAAGCAATACTGGTCTCGCACTCCCCTGTGCAAACGAAAGCAACACCGCTCTCCTGTCCCATATCAATCGTGCGACAGCGGTCGTTATCTCCTTGTCCATATAATCATTCTTTGAAGCATGGTGTACGGCAACCACCGTGTCGTTATCGCAAATGCATACGGTACAATTCATTGTATCGGAGAGACCCTCGGCATACTCCTGCGCCAATGTCCTCAATTCCATTACAGGTGAGTACTTTTTTAATGTGATGGCGTCCCCCGTGTCCGTAAATATTTCCATTGGCGTGCCCTCGGCAATTCGCATCGTCCTCCTTATCTCCTTTGGGATAACCAATCGTCCCAAATCGTCAATTCTACGGATAATTCCTGTAGCTTTCATATATATAGATCTCCTTTTCTTCTTGTTATTACAAGTATTATCTGTAAAAATTGGATTTTTATGTAAAAGATCACAAAACACGACCTCAGATACATCAGCAAAATCATAAAAGACTCATTTTACCCATATATTCTGAATTATAAAATAATATTTACAAAAATCGCTTTACATCCCCTTGACAAAATCACTTTGAAAGTCTATAATATATCTA
>CAYOGO010000050.1:0-7296 GCA_964403405.1 uncultured Lachnospiraceae bacterium
CTCTTGCTTTAAGATGACCTCTGAATATATCGCCTCTGCGGAAGAATACAGCATCGCCTCTCACAAGCGTCTCCGCTTCGGACACATGCTCCAATGTTGCCCATGCACTTTCGGGTGTGAGACCGTCATTTTCATCATCACCGTCATTTGAAACATAGTACGCCTTTCCCGTGTATGTAATTTCGGTCTTTGTATTCAGTATCGCATTCCTGCGAGCATCTGCCTTTGCATCAATCTCTGCAATAAAGCTTTCATCAGCTATCTTCATAAGGTAGTCGTCTATCTTTGCACTCTCATCAATCTCTTTTATGTCAACATCGGCAACACTCAACGTCTTATTGTTTGTGTCATAGCCCACATATTCCGCAAAAAATCTGTGTACTGCAGGTCCGTCCTCGTAATATGAGCTGTTAGTACCGAGATATATCTTTGTGCCTACCGTTCTGATGATGTACTCATCGTCCTTTAAGTCAGCAGTCAGCTCCTGATACTGTCTTGTGCCGACATTGCCCAAAATGATGGCTTTTTGATGCTCTCCGCTCGTTACTATCGGCAGCTTTATGCCCGTGAGGTCGTTTATGTGACGCTTGATGGCATTTGCGGCAGTATCGCTTTCACTTTTTGCAAGGATGACATATTCGGATATATCACTTCCCAGCAGTTTGAATGATTTTACGGGATAGTCATGTAATTTCAATATAGTGTTCTCCTGTGTGTATTCCTTTTTGTCCTGCTTAACATCAAGGAAATTCTCATAGAATATCTCCAACGCGTTGCCGAGCAGGGAATTTGTACCTGCTGCCACAACTATTTTGCCGTTTATAACCTCAACGGTGTAGTCAAGGTCTCTTAATTTTGATCTTACCTCCTTGACCTCATCACGATCAACATTACCTATTATAATCTCATAATCGGTGGGCTTATCCGCCTTACCGAGCTTGAGCTCGTTGCCCGTTGTTTCCTTTATCTTCTGTATGAGAACTGCATTGTCCTCATCGGACAGTGATGTCACTATCTTGTAGTTTTTGAGTGACACTCCATTGATAAAAAAGCCTTCGGGTGAATTTCCTGCGGCAAAGACCTTGTCTATTGCCTTTATGCTTTCGTATTTGCAATCAAACAGCCCGTTATCGTCGCATATCTGTGCAAGAGCCCTTACAGCCTCAATGTAGCTGTTGCTCGATCCTGCAAGAATGACTATTTTATCGTTAACAAAGCGGATAACATAGTCGGTCGTACGGATCTCCATGCTGTTTACGACCTCGTCGGACTCTTTTCTGTTTGTAGGTCCGATAAGTATCTCGTACTTGCTTTCCGCTTCTCCGTTTTCAAGAACATCGGTATCCATTGCCGCGGATACGGACACACCTCTGTTAAAAAATTCCATGCTCAGCTCAAGCATTGCCTTGTCATAAAATATCTTCTGTGCGTAATCAGCCTCAGGGTATATTATTTTGAATTCTGCAACTGAGCTCGGCTCACCATCATCGGGCGTGACCGTCGGCGTCGGTGTAGGTTCTGTGCTCTCGCTCGGTGATACCGTCGGTGGTACCTCCTGTGAGCAGGCACACATGAGCCCCAAAACGCACATTAACGCGATAAAAATACATAAAAATCTTTTCATCTTTGTATTCCCCTCCTTGTTGTTTCCTATTTTACAACATATGATATGAAATGTCAATACATATTTATAAAATTCTGCGTTCTGCTTTCTTGCTTTTCCGTATATAGCTCACAAAAATTGTGGATAAACAATTTCGGCGTAACACCCTAAACAGAGCATCACGCCGACCGAATCGCTTTTTATATAATTACCGTTTTCCAACGGAGCAACAGTTTATTTTTGAGATGTCATCTTGTTCAACACCATAACAAAAAGAATTATAACACCTGTGACAATAAATATTCCGAGCATACCCATGCCCATTATAGGCAGAGACTGTATTAAATTTTCAACACTTATTTTCATATTTCAAACACCCTTTCTGTCCAATCATCCCAATTATATCATTTTGCCAACAATCGAGAGTATCAGACCTCCGGCAATTACCGATGCTATCTGTCCGGAAACATTTACACCTATTGAGTGCATGAGGAGGAAGTTGGAATCATCCTCTTCAAGACCCATCTTGTGCACAACTCTTGCCGACATGGGGAATGCGGAAATACCTGCCGCACCTATCATTGGGTTTATCTTTTTCTTGCTGAATATATTCATTATCTTTGCGATCATGATTCCGCCGACAGTATCAAATATAAATGCAACCAAACCCAACGCAAGTATCAGCAATGTTTCTAAACGAAGGAACTCTGCAGCTGTCATACGTGACGATATCGAAAGTCCGAGCAATATTGTGATGAGATTTGCCAGAACATTCTGTGCCGTATCGGAAAGGGAATTTAACACTCCGCACTCTCTTATAAGGTTACCGAACATAAGGAATCCTACAAGAGCAACTGCATCGGGAGCAACAAGACCGACTATTGCGGTTACTGCAATCGGAAATATTATCTTAGTTACCTTTGATATCTTTTTGCCCTCATAATCCATGCGGATACGACGCTCCTTTTGGGTCGTACAAAGTTTTATTACGGGTGGCTGTATTATCGGCACCAAAGCCATATATGAGTACGCCGCAACCATTATTGCCGACATATAGCTTGAGCCGAGCATTGTTCCCACGAATATTGATGTTGGACCGTCAGCCGCACCTATGATGGCTATCGAAGCCGCATCCTTAAGCTCAAAGCCAAGGAATGATGCCAAACACAGTGTGAAGAATATACCAAACTGTGCTGCCGCACCGAATATCATAAGCTTAGGATTTGTGAGCAATGGCTCAAAGTCTATCATTGCACCTATACCAATAAAAAGCAACAATGGGAAAATCTCATGCGACTCTCCGTCAATGCCTATCGCAAACAGATGATCAATAACAGCTTTTGCACCTGAATTAGGTAAATTAACAAGAATTGCACCAAAGCCCATGGGTAAAAGCAAGGTAGGCTCCATTTTCTTTGCGATTGCAAGATAAATGAGGAATGCACCTATTGCCCACATAACTACCTGCTGCCACTGTATCTGCAACAGATTTTCGTAAAGAACTTCCATATAAACCGTCCTGAATAAATTATACTGAAAAAAGGCATAAAAATGGCGCGTCCGAAGGAATTCGAATCCCCGACCTGTCGCTTAGGAGGCGACCGCTCTATCCTGCTGAGCTACGAACGCACGAAAAACATACGAGTTTATTATATCATCTTATTTAAAAACTGTCAAGTACTCATTTAAAAAAGAAATGCAAAACACTCGATCACATTCTAAAAAAACAGCACCGACTGCCTTTTACAACCGATGCTGTTTGTCTCCACATTATATATTATGCTCTCTTTGTATCAAATACAACTCTTTCGCCAAGAGTGCTTCCGCTGATGGAATTTGCGAATCCCTTGACCTCGTAACCGTCCTTTGTTATTTTTATTGTGACCTTGTCACCGCACATACGGAAGTCAGAGAGATAAACATGATCCATACCCTCAGGAATACGCGGAATAAACGAGAACTCTCTCATGCTCTCCGGCTGAATTGCAAGCATGCCCTCAGGTATTATTCTGCAGAACAACGCACTTTCCGCACTCAAATGACGCATATCTCCCTCCGGCCATGCTTCTATTGCATAAGGCGTACGCTCTCCGAGCAATCTCTTGTTACAATAGCTTATGAATGCCGTCCATACATCACCAAACCTGCCGTTTTTGAATGCTCCTCTGAAGCCGTACAGCGTGGATCTGTCCCATATCGTATCCGACTTGTTTTCCTCTCCTCTTTCACATGTATACATACCGTTTTCAGTCCAAAGATAATCGGAGAACATTGCGTCCAATGTGCCATCAAGCCTATCCGTAAGACCCATGCACATGGGCAAGCATATCCACGCACGGAGCGTATCATATCCTGCGGAATAACGGTATGTTTTATATCCGTGCATATCTGCACCAAAGTATCTTTCTATTGCCTCAGCAAGCACATTTGCCTTTTTATCAAATTTTTCGGCATATTCGTTCTCATTGAGGAATCTTGCAACCATTGCAGCATATTTGTATCCGCCGTATGCAAGTGATGATGTTGAAAGGTTTGCTCTGTTATCAGTTGGGAATCTTCCCTCAAGCTCATCACAGTGTGAATAAATAACGCCTTCAGGCAATGTATTTATATCGCAATATTCCGCACACCACCTTATTGCAGGCCAAAGAGTCTGTGCAATGAGTGCATTGCCGTTTGTCAAAGCATAGAGTGATGCACCGTAAAGATACATTGCAGCGTCACCTCTGTCACCGCATTCCCATATATTTGTACCCTCTGCTATTACCGAGCACGGGATCTTCAAGTGCTCCTCAGACATAAACGGCATATAATGCTTATACGCATTCATTGATGCATGTGTTGCAACTGTATCGTCCGTAAATGCAAACCAAGGTCCTGCATATTCCACCTGGTCGTTACACCAAGTTGCCGCATAATAACGTTTTCCGCCCGGGCTGTGGAACAAGCCTCCTTTCGTGGTGAATATGCTCTCTCCTGCTCTTGTCTTGCAGAAACGATACATCATATCAACAACAGCATTACCCGTATCAAGCTTTGCCTCGTTATCAAATTCCTTAAGTCTTGCACGTCTTGCAGCAAGCTCCTTTTTCCAATCAAGGGTCTTTACATCAAGCGCCTCGTATACAGTGCCCATTCTCGCATCATACTTCAATTCATTTCTGCGTGCCGAATAATACAGACAGAATGTTGTACTTTCCGACGGAGCAAGCACAGTATCCACAGCATCGTGAAGCACCTCATGAACGTAAACGCCTACCGTACCACGTGAGATCCCGTATCTGCCGCAATCCGTTACGTGCAAATATGACGGCTCCGTGGAATTATTTGTTACCTCGATTATCTCGCACATAACAAGCTTTTCCTGCGCAGGAACAAATGTCCTTTTGAGGGACAGCCTGCCGTCATCTGCAGTTGAATTCAAAACAAGAGTGCCGTCTATATAAACAGAACTTGCATATTCAACTATTTCATTGCCGTTTATCATTATTTTGGGAAGCTTTGCATTATCATAATCTATTGCAAGTGTTCCGTGAGTGTCATTGGGTATCATTCTGAGGGACGGAAATGCGTTATATCTCGAAATAACAAATCTTCCCTCATCGTCCGTGCCGTATCCGACTATACAATCTATTCCTTTACCGGAAAATTCAAGGCTATCCTTATGACCAAAGTCAGCCTTTGTTATCTCCCAAAGAATTCCGTCGTTAAAAAGTTTGAAATATTGCTTCATATATCTCTATATTCCTTTCATCTGCAGATTAAAATCCATTATTTAACCGTTTTTGCAAAGTGCCCGTTTTCCGGACACGACTACTATTTACAATTATAAACTAAAGTGAAAAAAAAATCAATAGGCAAAAGCACGTTTTACAAATAAAAATACTTCTTACCTCATCAGAATACAAAACGAGCATAAAAAGGGCTCCATGTACAAAATGTACATAAAGCCCTGTTCAGAATCTACATTATTATATAGTATATTTACTTTTCCAGATAGAATACGTTATTGCCCTTTTCAAACGAAGGAACGCCTATACCACTGTAAGTAAATGACGGATAGTCACCGTTACCGTAATCATTGACACCTGTCTGTCCTACTCCGCGGATATACGTCCAATAATATGGATCCGCATAACCCCACAGACTTCCCGTACTGTTAGCCTTATACTCTGTTGGTGTCTGCTGAATAAATACATTATTTTCGTAAATAGGCTCCCATTCCGCCTTGCCGCAATCCGTACAAACATGCGCAAATACAGAGTATTGGAATATATTATTCCTTATTATAAAGAATCCGCCTTCTTCGACAAGCACTCTGTTTCTGTTGACAGCCTTCCAGCCCTGTATATTATACGATCTGCAATCCGGTCTCTGCATTCCCCAGCCGTAGCCTGCATTACGCATAATATTGTCTTCAATGAGGATATTCTTCATATATCCCCAATTATCAACAGATTCGTTTTCATTCTCAGGTCCTCTCAAGAAATACTCTATATTATATATATTGTTTTCAAACAAGTTATTAATGTACGATACATCTATCATTGTTGAATTCATTTCGCCCTGATGTGTAGCACCTGCGTCATAGCACTGATATATATAATTATGCTTTATTGTGTAATTTGAGCTTGAGCCCCACGCTTCAATACCGTTGCCGTATCTTATCGGCCAACCCGTTGCATCATTGTAGAACTGTATGCTGCCTCCTATCCAGCCCACTACACAGTTCTGCACAGTTGTTCCGTGGGTTGCAAATATACCATGACATCCGCCGTACATAACACAGAGGTTATCTATCGTTACATCATCCTCACAGGATACTATATGTCCGGATGAATTGAATTCAATGTTATCAAAGCGTTCCGACGGATTGCCATTTGTCGAATACAAGTAAATATATCCGATGTTGGGGTCATTCTGAGCTTCGATATCAGCCTTATCCCTCAGCTTTAACGGATTACCCAAATAGTGCCAGAATGTAAGATCCTCGTTCATATCATTATAGTCAACAAAGCGCCTTCCGTTAATTGTATTGGTATACGGTGTTGCGCCAAAATTCTGCAGCATCTTTATTGTCCAATACTCACTGTTGTTCATTGTAATGAGTCCTACATCGTATTCAAACTTTTCACTGTAACGGTAAACATTTGGGGCTACCTCCTCCCATGTACCGTGCTTTGCTCCGTCAAACGGTGAGCCGTATATTCTCGGCTTTTCACCCTCGCCGTATGCGGAATATGTAACGCCTTCTCTTGCTTTAAGATGACCTCTGAATATATCGCCTCTGCGGAAGAATACAGCATCACCCCTCACAAGCTCCTCTGCATCGGACACTCTCTCCAATGTTGCCCATGCGCTTTCCGGTGTGAGACCGTCATTTTCATCATCGCCGTCGTTTGAAACATAGTACGCCTTACCCGTATATGTAACCTCTGTCTTGGTGTTAATTATTTCATTTTTGAGTGCCTCAGATTTTGCATTGATCTCGTCAATAAAGCCTTCGTCAGCCATCTTCATGAGGTAGTCATCTATCTTTGCACTCTCATCGATTTCTTTTACATCAATGGTATCCGAGCTCAAGGTCTGCGTATTTGTGTCAAAGCCAACATATTCAGCAAAAAACCTGTGTATAGCCGGTCCGTCCTCGTAATATGAGCTGTTAGTACCGAGATATATCTTTGTGCCTACCG